>NZ_AJRC02000004.1:0-143810 GCF_000298695.2 Streptococcus sp. GMD3S
TTTTTATTTAACGCGGGAAGTAGCTCAGCTTGGTAGAGTACTTGGTTTGGGACCAAGGTGTCGCAGGTTCGAATCCTGTCTTCCCGATCGATTACGAGGATACTTTAGGGTATCTTTTTTTATTTACTAAGGAGATTCTGTGAGTCTTCTTTTTTGTTTACGGAACAAATTTGTGTAAACTAGCAGTGCTTAAGGAATGGTACTAGTCATATATTTTCTTTAATTATGGTAAAATAGTAAGAGAATAATGTGAGGAAAATGAATGTCAAGTAAGTTTGAAATTTTAATGAATCAACTGGGAATATCTGATCAATTGAGACGGGACCCTGCTCTTGTTGATGCAAAAATTGAGCGTGTTGTGGTTCATAAAATTAGTAAGATTTGGGAATTTCATTTTGTATTTTCTAATATTTTACCGATTGAAATTTTTTTAGAGTTAAAGAAAGGGCTTAGTGAAGAATTTTCGAAAACAGGCAATCGAGCTGTTTTCGAAATCAAGGCTCTTTCTCAAGAATTCTCTAATGAACTCTTGCAGGCCTACTATAAGGAGGCTTTTTCTGAAGGTCCATGTGCAAGTCAGGGGTTTAAATCTCTTTACCAGAATTTAAACGTCCGTGCGGAAGGAAATCAACTCATTATTGAAGGTTCAGAGGCGATTGATAAGGAGCACTTTAAGAAGAATCATCTTCCTAATTTGGCAAAGCAACTCGAAAAGTTTGGTTTTCCAGCTTTTGTATGCCAAATAGAAAAGAATGATGCTCTTACACAAGAGCAGGAGGAAGCCTTCCATACCGAGAATGAACAGATTGTCCAAGCTGCCAATGAGGAAGCGCTCCGGGCTATGGAGCAATTGGAACAAATGGCTCCTCCTCCAGTAGAAGAGAAGCCAGCCTTTGATTTTCAGGCTAAAAAGGCTATGGCCAAGCCTAAACTAGATAAGGCTGAGGTTACCCAGATGATTGACGTGACGACTGAGGAAAATCGTCTGGTCTTTGAAGGGGTCGTTTTTGATGTGGAGCATAAGGTGACCAGAACTGGTCGCGTTTTGATCAACTTTAAAATGACAGACTACACTTCAAGTTTTTCAATGCAAAAATGGGTTAAGAATGAAGAAGAAGCTCAGAAGTTTGACATCATTAAGAAGAATTCTTGGCTCCGAGTTCGTGGAAATGTGGAGATGAATAATTTCACACGCGATTTGACCATGAACGTGCAGGATGTGCAGGAAGTTGTTCACTATGAGCGGAAGGATTTGATGCCAGAAGGTGAGCGTCGGGTTGAGTTTCATGCTCATACCAACATGTCGACCATGGATGCTCTACCAGAGGTAGAGGAGATCGTTGCGACAGCTGCTAAGTGGGGGCACAAGGCGGTTGCCATCACCGACCATGGAAATGTTCAATCCTTCCCACATGGCTACAAGGCAGCTAAGAAAGCTGGAATCCAGCTGATCTATGGAATGGAAGCCAATATCGTGGAGGACCGTGTCCCTATCGTTTATAACGAAGTGGAGATGGACTTGTCAGAAGCGACCTACGTGGTCTTTGACGTTGAAACGACGGGACTTTCAGCTATCTATAATGACTTGATTCAGGTTGCGGCCTCTAAGATGTATAAGGGGAATGTTATTGCCGAATTTGATGAATTTATCAATCCCGGACATCCATTATCAGCCTTTACTACTGAGTTGACTGGTATTACAGATGATCATGTCAAAAATGCCAAACCACTGGAACAAGTTTTACAAGAATTCCAAGAGTTTTGCAAGGATACAGTCTTAGTAGCCCACAATGCTACCTTTGACGTTGGTTTTATGAATGCCAACTATGAGCGTCATGGTCTGCCTAAGATTAGCCAGCCAGTCATCGATACGCTGGAGTTTGCTAGAAACCTCTATCCTGAGTATAAACGTCATGGTTTGGGGCCTTTGACCAAGCGTTTTGGTGTGGCACTTGAACACCACCACATGGCCAACTACGATGCGGAAGCTACTGGTCGTCTGCTTTTCATCTTTATCAAAGAGGTAGCAGAAAAACATGGTGTGACCGATCTGGCTAGACTCAATATTGATCTAATCAGTCCAGATTCTTATAAAAAAGCTCGGATTAAACATGCGACCATTTATGTCAAGAATCAAGTTGGTTTAAAAAATATTTTTAAGCTGGTTTCTTTGTCTAACACCAAGTATTTTGAAGGGGTGCCACGGATTCCGAGAACGGTTCTAGACGCCCATCGGGAGGGCTTGATTTTGGGGTCGGCTTGCTCGGAGGGTGAAGTTTTTGACGCTGTCGTTTCCCAAGGTGTGGATGCGGCGGTTGAGGTGGCCAAGTATTATGACTTTATCGAGGTCATGCCACCGGCTATCTATGCTCCCTTGATTGCTAAAGAGCAGGTCAAGGATATGGAGGAACTCCAAACTATTATCAAGAGTTTGATAGAGGTTGGGGACCGTCTTGGGAAGCCTGTTTTGGCTACGGGAAATGTCCATTATATCGAACCGGAAGAAGAGATTTACCGTGAAATTATCGTCCGTAGTTTGGGCCAGGGGGCTATGATTAACCGAACCATCGGTCATGGTGAACATGCCCAACCAGCTCCTCTTCCGAAAGCTCATTTTCGAACGACTAATGAGATGTTGGATGAATTTGCCTTCTTGGGCGAGGAATTGGCTCGTAAATTGGTTATTGAAAACACCAATGCCTTGGCAGAAATTTTTGAGCCTGTTGAGGTCGTTAAGGGTGACTTGTACACGCCTTTCATCGACAAGGCTGAAGAAACGGTTGCCGAGCTGACCTACAAGAAAGCTTTTGAGATTTATGGAAATCCGCTGCCAGATATCGTTGATTTGCGGATTGAAAAAGAATTAACTTCCATTCTGGGGAATGGATTTGCCGTGATTTATCTGGCATCGCAGATGCTGGTGCAACGTTCCAATGAACGGGGCTACTTGGTTGGTTCTCGTGGGTCTGTTGGGTCCAGTTTTGTTGCGACCATGATTGGGATTACGGAGGTTAATCCTCTCTCTCCTCACTATGTCTGTGGTCAGTGTCAGTACAGCGAGTTTATCACGGATGGTTCTTACGGTTCAGGGTTTGATATGCCCAATAAGGATTGTTCAAACTGTGGTCACAAACTCAGCAAAAATGGACAGGATATTCCTTTCGAGACCTTCCTTGGTTTTGATGGGGACAAGGTTCCCGATATTGACTTGAACTTCTCGGGAGAAGACCAGCCTAGTGCTCACTTGGATGTACGTGATATCTTTGGTGAAGAATATGCCTTCCGTGCAGGAACGGTTGGTACGGTAGCTGCTAAGACTGCCTATGGATTTGTCAAGGGCTATGAGCGTGACTATGGGAAATTTTATCGTGATGCAGAAGTGGAACGCCTCGCTCAAGGTGCGGCTGGTGTCAAGCGGACAACAGGACAACACCCAGGGGGAATCGTTGTTATTCCTAACTACATGGATGTCTACGACTTTACGCCTGTTCAGTATCCAGCGGATGACGTGACGGCTGAATGGCAGACGACCCACTTTAACTTCCACGATATCGATGAGAACGTCCTCAAACTCGATGTGCTGGGTCATGATGATCCGACCATGATTCGGAAACTGCAGGACTTGTCTGGGATTGACCCTAATGAAATTCCTATGGATGATGAAGGCGTGATGGCCCTCTTTTCTGGGACTGATGTGCTAGGGGTGACTCCGGAGCAAATCGGTACACCGACGGGGATGCTAGGAATTCCAGAATTTGGAACCAACTTTGTACGTGGGATGGTCGATGAAACCCATCCGACAACCTTTGCGGAATTGCTTCAGCTCTCAGGTCTGTCCCACGGTACTGATGTCTGGTTGGGCAATGCCCAGGATTTGATCAAGCAAGGGATTGCGGACCTATCAACCGTTATCGGTTGTCGGGACGACATCATGGTTTATCTCATGCATGCGGGTCTCGAGCCTAAAATGGCCTTTACCATCATGGAACGGGTACGTAAGGGCTTGTGGTTGAAGATTTCCGAAGAAGAACGAAATGGCTATATCGAAGCCATGAAGGCCAATAAGGTGCCAGAATGGTATATCGAATCCTGTGGAAAAATCAAGTATATGTTCCCCAAAGCCCACGCGGCAGCCTACGTTATGATGGCCTTACGTGTAGCCTACTTCAAGGTTCACCATCCGATTTATTACTACTGTGCTTACTTCTCTATCCGCGCCAAGGCCTTTGATATCAAGACCATGGGTGCCGGCTTGGATGCCATTAAGCGTAGAATGGAAGAAATCGCTGAAAAACGGAAGAATAATGAAGCCTCTAATGTGGAAATCGATCTTTATACAACTCTTGAGATTGTCAATGAGATGTGGGAACGTGGCTTTAAGTTTGGCAAGTTAGATCTCTATCGTAGTGATGCGACTGAGTTCATCATTGATGGAGATACCCTCATCCCACCATTTGTAGCAATGGATGGTCTGGGAGAGAACGTTGCTAAGCAGTTGGTGCGTGCGCGTGAAGAGGGTGAGTTCCTCTCTAAGACAGAACTGCGCAAGCGTGGTGGACTTTCATCAACCTTGGTTGAAAAGATGGATGAAATGGGGATTCTCGGCAATATGCCAGAGGATAACCAGTTGAGTTTGTTTGATGAGTTTTTCTAAAATATAGAAAGAGGTTTTTATGAAACTTACCATTTCCGCTCAGGATAAGCCAGCGCAAAAGGTGTTTGATTACCAGCTGGATCTTGACCCTGATACGATTTTGAAAATGACCGCTTTGATTTGTGGTACTGTGGCAGCAGTTAGCCTGCTGTCCTTGTTTAAAGAGAAATAACAAAAGAAAAGGAAGAATAGAATGGTTTTACCAAATTTTAAAGAAAATCTAGAAAAATATGCGAAATTATTGGTTGCAAATGGAATCAATGTGCAACCTGGTCACACCTTGGCTCTCTCTATCGATGTTGAGCAACGCGAGTTGGCGCATTTGATCGTGAAAGAAGCTTATGCTTTGGGTGCGCATGAGGTCATCGTTCAGTGGACAGATGATGTGATCAACCGTGAGAAATTCCTTCACGCACCGATGGAGCGTTTGGACAATGTGCCAGAATACAAGATTGCTGAGATGAACTATCTCTTGGAGAATAAGGCTAGCCGTCTCGGTGTCCGTTCTTCTGATCCAGGTGCCTTGAACGGAGTGGATGCGGATAAGCTTTCAGCTTCTGCAAAAGCTATGGGACTCGCGATGAAGCCGATGCGCATCGCAACTCAATCCAACAAGGTTAGCTGGACTGTAGCAGCTGCTGCTGGACTGGAGTGGGCTAAGAAAGTCTTTCCAAATGCTGCGAGCGATGAAGAAGCAGTGGACCTCCTTTGGGACCAAATCTTCAAAACTTGCCGTGTCTATGAAGAAGATCCAGTTAAGGCTTGGGAAGAACATGCAGCCATTCTTAAGAGTAAGGCAGAAATGCTCAATAAAGAACAATTCTCAGCCCTTCACTACACAGCGCCAGGAACCGATCTGACACTTGGCTTGCCTAAGAATCACGTTTGGGAATCAGCTGGCGCTATCAATGCACAGGGAGAAGGATTCTTGCCAAATATGCCGACAGAAGAAGTCTTTACGGCTCCTGACTTCCGTCGTGCAGATGGCTATGTAACCTCTACAAAACCACTTAGCTATAACGGAAATATCATCGAAGGGATTAAAGTAACCTTCAAGGATGGTCAAATCGTAGACATTACTGCTGAAAAGGGTGATCAGGTCATGAAGGACCTTGTCTTTGAAAATGCGGGTGCGCGTGCCTTGGGTGAATGTGCCTTGGTACCAGATCCAAGTCCAATTTCTCAGTCAGGCATTACCTTCTTTAACACCCTTTTCGATGAGAATGCTTCAAACCACTTGGCTATCGGTGCAGCCTATGCGACCAGCGTTGCTGGTGGAGCAGAGATGAGCGAAGAAGAGCTTGAAGCTGCGGGACTGAACCGTTCAGATGTTCACGTGGACTTTATGATTGGTTCGAATCAAATGGATATCGATGGTATCCGTGAGGATGGAACACGCGTACCACTCTTCCGTAATGGAGACTGGGCTATTTAAGGAGAAACT
Source organism: Streptococcus sp. GMD3S (assembly GCF_000298695.2). Lineage (GTDB taxonomy): Bacteria > Bacillota > Bacilli > Lactobacillales > Streptococcaceae > Streptococcus. The sequence goes on from NZ_AJRC02000004.1 coordinate 6,099, forward strand.
ATGCTTGGAAGTATGTTTGTTGGTCTCCTAGTGGGACTCTTGGCAGGTGCTTTGACCAATCGCGGAGAGAGCATGGGATGCTTTGGAAAAATGTTTCTCGGCTGGATTGGTGCCTTTTTGGGCCACTTGCTCTTTGGAACTTGGGGTCCAATTATAGCTGGAACGGCCATTATCCCAGCTATTTTAGGAGCTATGATTGTCTTAGCTATTTTCTGGAGACGAGGAAGTTAATTTCTTAAATCTGATACTCAATGAAAATCAAAGAGTAAACTAGCCGCAGGCTGCTCAAAGCACTGCTTTGAGGTTGTGTATAGAACTGACGAAGTCAGCTCAAAACACTGTTTTGAGGTTGCAGACGGACGTTGACGCGGTTTGAAGAGATTTTTGAAGAGTATGAAAAGGAAAGGAGGTTGGTCATTGAGCCAGCCTCCTTTTGAGTATGATATAATAGTTCTATGAGATTAGATAAATTTTTAGTTGCCTGCGCTGTAGGGAGTCGGACAGAAGTCAAAAACTTGCTCAAGGCTGGGCGCGTGACGGTAAATGGTAAAAAAGAAAAGTCAGCTAAACTGCAGATTAATGAAGAAAGAGATGAGATTCGCTTTGATGGCCAAGTGCTGGAGTATGAAGAGTTTGTCTACTACATGATGAACAAGCCCCAAGGAGTCATTTCAGCGACTGAAGATTCTAAACACAGAACAGTATTGGACTTGTTGGATGATATTGCTCGGACCAAGGAAGTTTTTCCAGTAGGGCGCTTGGATATTGACACGCATGGCCTCCTGCTTTTGACCAATGACGGCCAGCTTGCCCATGCCCTTCTTTCACCCAAACGTCATGTGGATAAGACCTATCTGGCACACGTCGAGGGAATTATGACCCAAGAAGATGTGGAGACATTTGTCAAGGGCATTCCGCTCAAGGATTTTACCTGCCAGCCAGCTAAGCTGGAGATTGTGTCGGTAGATTCAGTAAAGAATCAAAGTCTGGTTCGTGTGACCATTGCTGAAGGGAAGTTCCATCAAGTCAAGCGCATGGTGGCCTACTGTGGCAAGGAAGTGGTGGACTTACAACGTTTGACGATGGGAACTCTAGCCTTGGATGAGAACTTAGAACGAGGAGAATGGCGCCGCCTGACCAAGGAGGAATTAGAGGAGCTCCTTGCTAGTATTGCTTAGTTTCGATTATGTTAGAAAAGGTGAGGAGAATGTCCTTGCCTTTTTAAGTTTTTCGGTTGCTTCCTTTGTGAAAAGAGTTATAATAGACAGTAGAATAAAAGGAGGAATCTATGAACGCGATTCAAGAATCATTTACAGATAAATTATTTGCTAACTATGAAGCAAATGTTAAATACCAAGCGATCGAAAATGCTGCCAGCCATAACGGAATTTTTGCAGCCCTAGAACGTCGCCAAAGCCATGTAGACAATACACCTGTTTTCTCATTGGATTTGACCAAGGACAAGGTGACCAACCAGAAAGCATCTGGTCGTTGCTGGATGTTTGCAGCCCTTAACACCTTCCGTCACAAACTCATCTCTCAATACAAGCTCGAAAACTTTGAACTGTCACAAGCCCACACCTTCTTCTGGGACAAGTATGAGAAATCCAACTGGTTCTTGGAGCAAGTTATTGCGACTGCAGACCAAGAATTGACGAGCCGCAAAGTTAGCTTCCTACTCCAAACACCTCAACAAGATGGAGGACAATGGGATATGGTCGTTGCCCTCTTTGAGAAATACGGTGTCGTTCCCAAGTCAGTTTATCCTGAGTCTATCTCATCTAGCAATAGCCGTGAGCTCAATGCAATTCTTAACAAATTGCTTCGTCAAGATGCCCAAATCTTGCGTGATTTGCTTGCTTCTGGTGCAGACCAAGCGACTATTCAAGCCAAGAAGGAAGACCTCTTGCAAGAAATCTTTAACTTCCTTGCTATGTCACTAGGACTTCCACCACGTAAATTTGACTTTGCTTATCGCGATAAGGATGATAACTACCAAAGTGAAAAGGGGATTACTCCACAAGAGTTTTACAAGAAATATGTCAATCTTCCTCTGGAAGACTACGTTTCTGTTATCAATGCTCCGACTGCTGACAAGCCTTACGGCAAATCTTATACAGTTGAGATGTTGGGGAATGTGGTTGATAGCCGTGCAGTTCGCTACATCAACGTTCCAATGGAGCGCTTGAAAGAATTGGCGATTGCCCAAATGCAAACAGGTGAGACTGTTTGGTTTGGTTCAGATGTCGGCCAGCTCAGCAACCGCAAAGCTGGAATCCTTGCGACTGATGTTTATGACTTTGAATCAAGCATGGATATCCAACTTACTCAAGACAAGGCTGGACGTTTGGACTACAGCGAAAGCTTGATGACCCACGCCATGGTCTTGACAGGTGTTGATTTGGATGAAAATGGCAAGTCAACCAAGTGGAAGGTTGAAAACTCATGGGGAGACAAGGTCGGTGCAGATGGTTACTTTGTTGCCTCAGACGCTTGGATGGATGAATACACCTACCAAATCGTTGTCCGTAAGGAATTGCTGACAGCAGAAGAACGGGCTGCTTATGAAGCAGAACCAATCGTACTTGCACCATGGGATCCAATGGGTGCCTTGGCAGAATAAAGCATAAAGAAAAGAGGTTAGGGAAATCCTAGCTTCTTTTTTAAGTCCTTCTTGAAGTGGCGATAGATGATGCTTGCCAAGTGAGTTCTCCTTATTTTAAGTCTTTAAGTGACAGAGAAAAAGATATGTGTTATTATAGTAGTACAAAAGGATATCGGAGTAGAAATGAAGTATTTAAGTAGCCAAGACATCAAGGATCGTCAACGAAATATCAGCGACATTAAACCCTATAAAACAACCAAGGAAATCGTCGTTTCAAATATCTTTACCTTCTTTAATGCTATGAACTTGGCTCTGGCAGTTCTGGTAGCCACAACCTTGCGATTTGAGAATATGCTCTTTTTAGGTGTGATTGCTATCAATACAGCCATTGGGATTTTCCAAGAAGTGCGTTCAAAAAATGCTTTAGAAAAGCTAAGTTTGCTAGGTAAAAGTAAGTACAAAGTCAATCGAGATGGTCAAACGATTGAGATTGATCCAGAAGACATCGTACTGGGTGAGTATCTGCATCTCAATCTGGGAGATCAGGTGCCTGTAGATGCAGAAGTGCTTGAAGGGAATATTGAAGTTGATGAGTCCTTGCTGACTGGTGAGAGTGATTCGGTCTTTAAAACAGTTGGTGACAAGCTGATGAGCGGAAGCAATGTTGTCAGCGGTACGTGTCTGGTCACGGCGACGGCGGTCGGACCCGATAGTTATATCAACAAACTTGCAAAATCCAGCAAGGAATTCAAAAAATACCCTTCTCAACTGCGCGATTATATGGATAAGATTTTAAAAATCGTCTCTATCTTGCTAGTGCCAGTTGCGATTCTGCTTTATGTCAGAGGTTTTAGTCTAGGACGGTCTTATGTTGAAATTGTCTTGGGAAGTTCAGGTGCCTTGGTCGGCATGATTCCAGAGGGTTTGATTCTCTTGGTTAGCGTCTCCCTAGCGGTAGCAGCCATGAAGTTGGCTAAAAAGAAGGTTCTAGTGCAGGAGCTATACTGTGTAGAGACCTTGGCGCGAGTAGATGTTCTTTGTTTTGATAAGACTGGAACCATCACGACGGGGAATATGAAGGTCCAAGAAATGGATGCTAATGTAGCAGAGAAACTGTCTTCTTATTTGGCTTATTTCGAAGATGAAAATGCAACTTCCCGAGCTCTGAAGACTTACTTAACCTGTGAGAAAAAGTGGGAAGTTCAAGAAGTCGGTGCCTTTTCAAGTAAAAACAAGTATTCCTTTGTCCAAGTAAAAGACAGTGGGACCTATTTCTTCGGAGCCTATGAATTTCTAGGCTTTACCCAGCCGATGGATGCCTACTATGAAAATCTAAAACAGCAAGGTTTTCGAATCTTGACACTCGCTCATAGCAAGGACCAGATTACTACCCCAGCCAATATGGAATTACTAGGTAACGTCGTTCTGTCAGATGAGATTAAGGATAATACCAAGGAAACCTTTGACTATTTCGAGTCTCAGGGAGTGGAAGTAAAGATTATCAGTGGAGATAATCATGTGGCTGTATATGGGGTTGCTCGTAAGGCAGGTTTTAAAGAAGAAGCCCGTGCGATTGATATGACCAAGGTGAGTGATGAGAACTTTGAAAGAGTGGTTTTGGAGCATGATATCTTTGGTCGCGTGACACCAGAGCAGAAAGAAAAGATGGTGACCGTTTTGCAGAATGCTGGGAAAACAGTCGCCATGAGTGGTGATGGTGTCAATGATGTTCTGGCTCTCAAAAAAGCAGATATTAGTTTTGCTATGAATGGAGCCACCAGTGCAGCAAAAAGCGTCTCCAATATTGTTTTTCTCACAGATGACTTTGCAGTATTTTATGATATCTTGATGGAAGGACGCCGGGTCATTAACAACATCCAAAAGGTAGCCTCTCTTTTTCTAACAAAGACCTTCTTCTCCATCGTTTTTGCCATTTTGAGTGTGGTATTTGGTTTGGAATTTGCCTTTATCCCCATTCAGTTTACAATCATTTCAGCCATTACGATTGGGATTCCATCCTTCTTCCTGACTTTTGAGTCCAATAAAGAAAAGGTTAGCACTCACTTTATGAGAGATATCCTAACCAACGCGGCGATTGGTGGTGGCGTTCTGGTTGCTAGTGTTCTTTTGACCAATTTCTTTATCACTGTCCCAGGTCAGGTCAAATTTATTTGCTTCCTCCTTGCCCTGATCAATGGTCTGTGTCTAGTTGCCAAGGTCAGCTTGCCTTTTAATCGATACAAGATGCTTTTGCTCACGTTTTTGAGCCTTGCAGCCCTTGTTGGTGTACTTGCCAATACTTTTATCCTACAGGGAGCTTTTGTGCCTTTAGAAGCCAAACAGCTACTCTATGTTGCCATACTAGCAGTGGTGATTGGGTGCTTTCATTATCTTACTAGGAGAAAAAGTTGATACATAAAAAGAATCAGGTTTAATCCTGATTCTTTTTTGTTTATATATTCTCACCGAGATTACATGATACCGAAGAAACGAGCTGCGATACCAACTGCAAAGAGGGCAAGGATGATTGTGATTGGAGATACTTTTTTCTTAAGCAACCACATGCAAAGGAAAGTAAGGAGAAGTCCCATCAATCCTGGAATCAATGAGTCCAACTGACCTTGAAGCGTTTGTGGTTGAACTCTATCTAGGCTCATACCACTAAGCGCTTGACCAAGAATGCCCTTCAACTCAGCTCCTGTAACAGGACCTTCTGGGAAGTTGATGTAGGCACCTTCTGACAATTGTTTGCCTGGAAGGTTGATAGTGAAGTTGATGGATACCCAACGTTGTACAAGAACGGCAAGGATGAACATACCAAGGATAGAAGCACCTTTAGTGATGTCTTTCAAGATACCACCAGACATGTCTTTAGTGATCTCAGATCCAGCTTTGTAACCGAACTCTTGTGTGTACCATAGGAAGGCCATACGGATAGCATTCCATCCGAAGAAGAAGAGAAGTGGACCAACAAGGTTACCAGATGCAGCAAGTGATGCACCAAGAGCTCCAAGGATAGGACGAACTGTAAACCAGAATACTGGGTCACCGATACCAGCAAGAGGTCCCATCATACCGATTTTAACCCCTTGGATAGCCGCGTCGTCGATTTCAACACCGTTAGCGCGCTCTTCTTCAAGTGCAAGAGTAACCCCCATGATTGGAGCAGCGACGTATGGGTGAGTGTTGAAGAATTCAAGGTGGCGCTCAAGAGCAGCCGCTTGGTCTTCTTTTTTAGTGTACAATTTTTTGATAGCTGGGATCAATGAGTAAGCCCAACCCAAGTTTTGCATACGTTCGTAGTTCCAAGAACCTTGAAGGAATTGTGAACGCCACCAAACTTTTTGACGATCTGATTTTGATAATTGAATTTTTTCAGCCATGATTGTTCCCCTTTCTAGTAGTCTTCTAGGATATCACCGATTGGGTCGTTAGAAGTCGCAGCTCCGCCGCCACCGTTTCCACCTTGTTTTGTAAGGTTAAGGTAGATGAAGGCAAGGGCAACACCGATGACACCAAGGGCAATCAAAGTCAATTGAGAGATAGCTGCAAGAGCAAAACCGATAGCGAAGAATGGCCATACTTCACGAGTTGCCATCATGTTGATAACCATAGCGTAACCAACGGCAACGACCATAGCACCACCGACAGCCATACCACCGTTCAACCAGTCTGGCATCAAACCAAGAGCGTCTTGAACAGCAGAAGCTGGGATAGCGATAAGGAAGGCAGCAGGGATTGCAATACGAAGACCTTGAAGAAGAAGTGCAACAAAGTGAGCACGCTCAACAGCTGCAATGTTTCCGTCTTTAGCAGCAGCATCAGCTGAGTGAACTAAGGCAACTGAGATTGTACGAACAATCATTGTCAAGAAAAGTCCAGCTACAGCAAGAGGGATAGCTGTTGCCGTTGCAACGGCGATACCATCAGTAGTAAAGTTACCACCTTTGATCAAGATGATTGCTGCAGCAACAGATGCAAGAGCAGCGTCAGGAGCTACGGCAGCTCCGATGTTTGCCCAACCAAGGGCGATCATTTGAAGAGATCCACCAAGCATAACCCCTGCTTCGAGGTTACCAGTTGCAAGTCCGATAAGGGTACATGCGACGATTGGTTGATGGAATTGGAATTGGTCGAGGATACCTTCAAGACCTGCAAGGAAGGCAACAACTACAACCAAGATAGCAGAAATGATTGAAATATCTGACATGGTTTTATTCCTTTTCTATTTAGTTTTAATAAAGTATTTAATCCTGTTTTCAAAAATGATAGAAACAGATTAACATTATTGAACGTTTGCTTTCTTAATCAAGTCAAACAAATCTTTTTTCGTGTCGTTTGGTACTTTACGTACGTCAAATTCAACACCGAGGTCACGCAATTTTTCAAAGGTTGCAACGTCTTCTTTGTCCATAGACAAAACGTTGTTAATCATTGTTTTACCTGTTGAGTGAGCCATAGAACCAACGTTAAGGGTCTTGATTGGCACGCCACCTTCGATAGCACGAAGTGCATCTTGTGGAGTTTCAAACAAGATAAGGGCATGAGTTTCTCCGAAACGTGGGTCTTTTGCAACGTCGATCAATTTCTGGATTGGGACAACGTTGGCTTTTACTCCATTAGGAGCTGCTTGTTTGATCAATTCTTTACGCAACTCGTCGTTTGCAACGTTGTCTGAAGCAACGATGATACGATCTGCTTTTGAATCTGGAGTCCAAGCAGTGGCAACCTGACCGTGAAGGAGACGAGTGTCTAGACGAGCAAGGTTGATTTTCAGTTTACCGTCACCGATAACTGTTCCTTCTGGAATAGCAGCTTGTGAAACTGGAGCAGCTGCAGCAGTTGCAACTTCCTCAACTGGGTTAAGCTCTTCTGGAAGAGCCTTGATGCCATCTTTGGCTTCTTTAATGATATTCGCAGCGACTTTATCCACACCTGCATTCGCGTCCATAAGGCGCTCTGTGTAGGCTTGGATCAACATCGGCAAGTTCAGTCCTGTGATGATGGCAAACTTACGTTCTGGATTTTCTCCCATTACGCGGCTAGCTTGGTTGAATGGAGATCCACTCCAAAGGTCAGCCAATACTAGAACCTCATCTTCTGCGTCAAATGCAGCCACAGCGTTGTTGAATTTAGCGTAAAGGTCATCTGGACCTTCATTTGGCATAAAGGTTACAACTTGAACCTTTTCTTGTTCACCAAAGATCATAGATCCTGACTGATGAATACCCGCAGCAAATTCGCCGTGGCTCGCAATAATGATTCCGATACTCATTATTGTCATTCCTCCTTATAAAATGTTTGACTGTATGTTTAAGAAAACTTTAAGCCTAACTTTAAGTATAAACCGTTTTCATATAAAAATCAACTACTTTTTCTAAAAAGATGTAAAAGTTTTCATAGAATGACTTTTTAAAAATATTAATATATCAATATTTTTTGAGAGATAAATGAAAATGGTAATAGAAAATTTAATATAAAAATACAGAAAATAAGCCGCTTTAGTGAAAATAAAATGAAAACAAAAAGGAAAGATTGCGACCATGCAATCTTCCCTTTTATAAGAATAAATTTTGTAAAGCGCGGGCAACTCCATCTTCTTCGTTGGTCAGAGGAAGTTGTTCGTCTGCATATGGAAGAAGAGCAGGATTGGCGTTTTTCATAGCATATCCCTTGCCTGCAAATGCCAACATTTCAGTGTCATTATGCTCATCACCAAAGGCGATTAAGTCTTTTTTATCACGATTCATCACATTGAGCAAGTACTCTAGAGCAAAAGCCTTGTTTACACCCTTGGGAGTACACTCGAGGATGTTGAGGGGCCCGCCCCAGGTATTGATAGCTAGTTGGTGCTGATAAAAACGATTCATCTCGTCCGCTAAAGCGTATTTGTCTTCAGCCCTTGTTTGCAAGAGGATGCAGTTGGGATCTTTGGTTACTCGTTCAGGTTTGAATTGATTTTCTGGCCGGAAGTTCTCTACGCCAAATAGTTTAGGATCTGCAATTTCTTCATTCGGTGTCGTGATATAGAATTTTTTTCGATATTCTCCCGCAATAAAATCAGCCTGGATGTCCTCCGTGCGCTTGACCATGTCTAGGAGGTATTTTTTGTCCAAGGTCAGGCACTTTTCATGCTCCCAAGTCTGTCCTGGTAGATGGGTAAGGGAGCCGTTAAAGTTAATCATGGGAGTATGCAATTCTAGCTCACGATAGAAGTCTTTTGCCATACGATACGGACGGCCTGTCGTGATGATGACATGGTGTCCTTTTTCTGAAATTTTTTTGATCGTCTCTTTGGTGAAATCGGAGAGCTTGCTTTCATTATTTAGCAGGGTTCCGTCCAAATCGACTGCGATAATTTTTTTAGTCATATAAACCTTCCTAGTCGTTTCCAGATAAGATGTCTACTATTATATCAAAAAGAAGGAAGAAAAGCAGATAAGAACAAAAACTACAGTTGCTTTGATTTATTAAATAAATCAAACAAACATATTGAAAAGGTGAATGATAAATGATATAATACTAATATTGTTCGTAAAAAACAAAAGGAGATTAAAGATGGACAAACTATTTAAACTAAAAGAGCACGGGACAGATGTCCGTACAGAGGTGCTTGCTGGTTTAACAACATTCTTTGCAATGAGTTATATTCTCTTTGTAAACCCTCAAATGCTTTCCCAAACGGGTATGCCTGTTCAAGGTGTGTTCTTGGCAACGATTATCGGTTCTGTAGTAGGTACTTTGATGATGGCTTTCTATGCTAATTTGCCGTACGCACAAGCACCAGGTATGGGACTAAATGCCTTCTTTACATTTACAGTTGTATTTGGGATGGGCTATACTTGGAAAGAGGCTCTTGGTATGGTCTTCATTTGTGGAATTATTTCACTGATTATTACCTTAACAAATGTTCGTAAAATGATCATCGAATCTATTCCAACAACACTTCGTTCAGCTATTTCGGCTGGTATTGGTGTTTTCCTTGCCTATGTTGGAATTAAGAATGCTGGTCTCTTGAAATTCTCAATCGATCCAGGTACTTATACGGTAGCAGGTGAAGGAGCAGACAAGGCTCAAGCTGCACTTACTGCAAACTCCGCAGCTGTTCCAGGATTGGTAGACTTCAATACTCCAGCCGTATTGGTGGCTCTTGCAGGTTTGGCTATTACCATTTTCTTTGTTGTTAAAGGCATCAAGGGTGGAATCATTCTTTCTATTTTAACAACGACTGTGCTTGCCATTGCTGTTGGTGTTGTCAAATTATCAGGGATTGACTTTGCTAGCAACAATCTTTCAGCAGCGGTTAATGATTTAGGAACTTTGTTTGGTGCTGCTCTTGGTTCAGAAGGTTTAGGATCTTTGATTTCAAACACTTCGCGTTTACCAGAAACCTTGATGGCTATTCTTGCCTTCTCACTAACGGATATTTTTGATACAATCGGTACTCTTATCGGTACTGGTGAAAAAGTTGGTATTGTTGCGACAAGTGGGGAAAACCATGAGTCCGCTAAATTGGACAAGGCTCTATACTCTGACTTGGTGGCAACTTCGGTAGGTGCCATTGCAGGTACTTCAAACGTTACGACCTATGTTGAATCTGCGGCTGGTATCGGTGCTGGTGGACGTACTGGTTTGACAGCCCTAGTGGTTGCGATCTGTTTTGCTCTATCTAGCTTCTTTAGCCCACTTCTAGCGATTGTTCCGACAGCTGCAACAGCACCAATTTTGATCATCGTCGGAATCATGATGCTTTCTAACTTGAAAAATATCCCTTGGGATGATATGGCTGAAGCGGTTCCTGCCTTCTTCACATCTATCTTTATGGGATTCAGCTACTCTATCACACAAGGGATTGCTGTTGGTTTCTTGACATATACCTTGACAAAAGTTGTCAAAGGTCAAGCCAAGGATGTGCACGTGATGATTTGGATTTTGGATGCCTTGTTTATCCTTAACTATATCAGTATGGCGCTATAAATGGTATAATAGAAAAAGGGGAGTCTCCCCTTTTTCTTATAAGGAGGTACATCATGAAAGATAAGACGATTTGGCAAGAGGTTTTAAACAGAGGGAAATGGGTGATCATCCTTTTGGTAGCTTTTGTTCTATCTCAATTTCCCATAGGACTTGCTTTGTTTTTAGCAAACAAACAGTTTCCGATTTTACAGTCAGGGCTCTTAGTAGGTGCTCTATCCATAGTCGTTTTGATTGTATTCATTATTGGTGCACGAAAAACACAACTTGCTACTTTTAATCTATCCTTTTTTAAGGCAAAAGACTTGGCTCGCTTGGTACTGAGTTATCTGGTGATTTTTGCGACAAATCTCTTGGGTTCACTACTGCTTCGACTAACAAATGAGGCAACAACCAGTAACCAATCAATACTGAATGGTTTGGTTCAGAATAGTTCCTTGATTTCAACTTTCTTCCTACTAGTCTTGATTGCGCCGATTTGTGAAGAAATTTTGTGTCGTGGGATTATTCCAAAAAAGATCTTCCGCGGAAAAGAAAAACTAGGTTTTATTGTTGGTGCAATCGTCTTTGCCTTGCTTCATATGCCAACCAATCTACCTTCTGTGATTATTTATGGAGGAATGTCAACGGTTTTGACTTGGACAGCCTATAAGACTGAGCGTTTGGAGATGTCCATTTTGCTTCATATGATTCTCAATGGTATTGCATTTTGTTTGTTGGCCTTATTGGTATTGATTAGTAGAAATCTAGGTCTATCATTCTAAACCATTAGCCGCTTGGAAAAGATGAATACTAGCGTATCCATCTTTTTCTTTTTATGGTAAAATAGAGAAATAATGTGGTGAAAAACCTTGAGGAGTGACCTTATGTTCAGTAAAGCTAGTCAGGCAAAAACAGCTATTTGTGGAATTATCAATGTAACACCAGATTCCTTTTCGGATGGTGGTCAGTTTTTTGCTGTTGACCAGGCGCTTCAGCAAGCCCGTAAATTGATAGCTGAAGGAGCTAGCATGCTTGATATCGGTGGAGAATCGACTCGGCCGGGCAGTAGCTATGTTGAGATAGAAGAGGAAATCCAGCGTGTTGTTCCAGTGATTAAAGCTATCTGTGAGGAAAGTGATGTTCTCATTTCCATCGATACTTGGAAAAGTCAGGTGGCAGAGGCTGCTTTGGCTGCTGGTGCCAATCTGGTAAATGACATTACGGGTCTCATGGGAGATGAGAAAATGGCGGATGTGGTTGCTAAGGCTGGTGCGAAAGTAGTCATCATGTTTAATCCAGTCATGGCTCGACCTCAGCACCCTAGTTCGCTCATATTTCCTCATTTTGGTTTTGGGCAAGCTTTTACAGAGGAAGAGTTAGCTGACTTTGAAAAAATGCCAATTGAAGACTTGATGGAGGCTTTCTTTGAACGAGCACTAGCGAGAGCCAATCAAGCTGGGATAGCAAGAGAAAACATTTTGCTGGATCCGGGAATTGGTTTTGGTCTCACCAAGAAGGAAAATCTACTTCTTCTACGGGACCTTGATAAATTGCATCAGCAGGGCTATCCAATCTTTCTTGGTGTTTCGCGCAAGCGGTTTGTTATCAATATCCTTGAGGAGAATGGCTTTGAAGTCAATCCTGAGACGGAAGTCGGTTTCCGAAATCGGGACACCGCTTCGGCTCATGTAACCAGTATCGCTGCGAGACAGGGTGTGGAAGTGGTGCGCGTGCACGATGTTGCCAGTCACAGGATGGCAGTTGAAATTGCGTCAGCCATTCGTTTGGCAGATGATGCAGAAAATCTAGATTTAAAACAATATAAGTAAGATGAACGAAATTGAAAACAATCAGTGGATTGCCCACTACCGGACGGACCAACCACATTTTGGCTTGGAACGCATGGTAGAACTCCTAGCTCTGCGAGGCAATCCCCAGCTCAAACTCAAGGTCATCCATATCGGAGGGACCAACGGCAAGGGGTCTACCATTGCTTTTTTGAAAAAGATGCTGGAAAACCTAGGGCTGAGAGTTGGGGTGTTCAGCTCGCCCTATCTTATTCATTATACGGATCAGATTAGCATTAATGGGGAATCCATCCCAGAAACTAGGCTAGAAGCCCTCATGGCAGACTATCAGTCTTTGCTTGAGGGGGAATCTGCTGATAATTTGCAGGGAACAACCGAGTTTGAGATAATTACAGCTATAGCCTATGATTACTTTGCCTCAGAGCTAGTAGATGTGGCCATCATGGAAGTCGGTATGGGTGGCCTTCTGGATAGTACTAATGTCTGTCAGCCAATTTTAACAGGAATTACGACTATTGGACTGGATCATGTGGCCCTACTTGGTGACACCTTGGAATCCATAGCAGAGCAGAAGGCTGGTATTATCAAACAAGGCATTCCATTAGTGACAGGTCATATTGTTCCTGAAGCCTTGGCTGTGATTGACTCCATTGCAGAAGATAAAAATGCATCGAGACTTGCCTATGGGAAAGATTACCAGGTCAGTCATCAAAAGAGTGTGGTGACGGGTGAAATCTTTGATTATACTAGTTCTGTCAGACAAGGTCGCTTTCAAACAGGCCTGCTAGGCTTGCACCAGATAGAAAATGCAGGGATGGCACTTGCTCTTCTAGACATTTATTGCCAAGAGATTGGGCGAGAATTAGCTAGCAGTGACTTGCTTGCTCAAGCCTTGGAGGAAACCAGATGGCCAGGGCGTTTGGAGGTCGTGTCTAGCGAACCTATGATGATTTTGGATGGGGCCCATAATCCCCATGCTATCAGGGCTTTACTAGCAACCTTGCAAGAACGCTTTGCGGATTATCATAAGGAAATCCTCTTTACCTGTATCAGAACCAAGGCCTTGGAAGATATGTTGGATTTGCTAGAAACGGTGCCAGATAGTCAATTGACTTTAACCCATTTTGACGATAGTCGGGCGACTGATAAAAGCGTGCTGAAAGAGACAGCCAAGTCTAGAAATCTCAATTACCAAAGTTGGCAGGATTTTCTAGAGCAGAAATTGACAGATAAAAATGAAGAGAAACAAACAGTTAGGATTGTCACGGGTTCCTTGTATTTCTTGAGCCAAGTGAGAGCCTATCTGATGGAGAGGAAGAACGAGAATGGATACACAAAAGATTGAAACGGCTGTAAAAATGATTATCGAGGCTGTTGGTGAGGACGCTAACCGCGAGGGCTTGCAGGAAACACCTGCTCGTGTAGCCCGTATGTACCAAGAGATTTTTTCAGGCCTTGGCCAAACTGCTGAGGAACACCTGTCAAAATCCTTTGAGATTATTGATGATAATATGGTAGTGGAAAAGGATATTTTTTTCCACACTATGTGTGAACACCACTTCTTGCCTTTTTATGGGAGAGCGCACATTGCCTATATTCCAGATGGTCGGGTGGCAGGCTTGTCTAAGCTAGCCCGTACGGTTGAAATTTATTCTAAAAAACCACAGATTCAAGAACGGTTAAATATTGAAGTGGCCGATGCCTTGATGGACTATCTGGGGGCTAAAGGAGCCTTTGTTGTCATTGAGGCCGAGCATATGTGTATGAGCATGCGTGGTGTCAGAAAACCAGGTACTGCGACTTTGACGACAGTAGCGCGAGGTGTATTTGAAACAGATAAAGACCTCCGAGACCAGGCTTATCGTTTAATGGGACTATAATACTCTTCGAAAATCAAATTCAAACCACGTCAGCTTCCATCTGCAACCTCAAAACGGTGTTTTGAGCAGCCTGCGGCTAGCTTCCTAGTTTGCACTTTGATTTTCATTGAGTATAAAAAGAATCCGCTTCATGCGGATTTTTCTAGAAAGGACAAGTTATGGATCAACTGCAGATTAAAGATTTGGAAATTTTTGCCTATCATGGTCTTTTCCCTAGTGAGAAGGAATTGGGGCAGAAGTTTGTTATTTCCGCAAGCTTATCCTATGATATGACCAAGGCGGCTACAGAATTGGATTTAACAGCATCTGTCCATTACGGAGAACTGTGTCAGCAGTGGAAGACTTGGTTTCAGGAAAGCACTGAGGATTTGATTGAAACGGTAGCCTACAAACTAGTTGAACGTACCTTTGAGACCTATCCTCTTGTCCAAGAGATTGAGTTGGAACTAAAAAAACCTTGGGCTCCAGTGCATTTACCGTTGGATACCTGCTCGGTGACCATTCACCGTCGTAAGCAACGGGCCTTTATCGCCCTAGGAAGTAATATGGGAGATAAGCAAGCAAACTTGGGAAAAGCCATTGACAACCTGCGAGCTCGTGGCATCCATATTCTCAAAGAGTCCAGTGTTTTGACGACGGAACCTTGGGGTGGTGTGGAACAGGATAGCTTTGCCAATCAGGTGATTGAAGTAGAAACCTGGCTACCGGCTCCAGTCTTGTTAGAAACATTATTAGCCATTGAGTCAGAAATGGGACGGGTTCGAGAGGTGCATTGGGGGCCTCGTTTGATTGATTTGGACTTGCTCTTTGTGGAGGACCAGATCGTTTATACAGACAACCTCATCTTGCCTCATCCTTATATAGCAGAACGCCTCTTTGTTCTTGAGCCGTTAGTGGAAATAGCTCCCCATTTTATCCATCCGATCCTAAAGCAACCAATTCGTTATTTGGTTGACCAGTTGGAGCAAGGAAATGCCTAAGCTTTCCGAGACCTATAGCAAGTGGAAGAGTATCGGGGAGGGACTACTTGCTATTGTTTTAGGGCTCCTCTTGATTCGTTTTGGACAAGTTATTCCACGAATGGGGTACCAGTTGTTGATGGCCTACTTTTCCTTGTCAGCAGTTTGGCACTTGTTGACTCGCTGGTTTCAAGATAAAAAACGTCGGGAAAATATCTTTGTAACCTTGGGCAAGCTGGTGGTAGCGGCTCTCGTGTTTGACTCTATCATTTTGCAAGATCTTGCCCTCTATCTCTTGGTCTTTATCATTGCGAGCTACCAGCTGTTTACAGGCATCATTAGTCTTGTGACCTGGTCTCTCTATCGAAAAAATGCCATTCATCCTCGGATCCATCATCTCTTTGATGCTGTATGGATGATAGGATTCGGGCTTTATAGCATCTCTCCTTTTCACGATGCAGCGAATTTTGAATTGCTCTTGCTTGGATTTTACTTGCTCATGCTAGGAGCCAGTAGCCTCCGGGACGGATTCTTTTTTGAAAGGATAGAAAACAATCCCAAGCTGAAACGACGTATGCGAATGACTCTGCCGATCTTTGTGACGGCTCTGATTCCTATCAGCACCTTGCGAAAACTAAATGAGTGGCTGGCAAATCATGAAAGTCAAGAAGGGGAAGTTCATTCAGAAAGAAAAAACGACCAGACGGTTGACCTGGAAATTTTTATCCATACCTCAGAAACCTCCTTCTTCCTCGCCATGGGACATGTGGATATTTGTTATCAAGGGAAGGTTATTTCCTATGGTTCCTATGATCCCCACTCGGAGCGTTTATTTGGTATGGTTGGAGACGGTGTTTTGTTTAAGGCCAATCGGGAAAAATACATCGAGCTCTGTAAGAGGGAAAGTCAGAAGACCTTGTTTGCTTATGGTCTGAGTTTGACGGACCAACAGAAAACAGCTATCCAAGCTCGTTTATCGGAGATAGAAGACCTGTTAATTCCTTGGGAACCAAGCTCGCAGTTGATGAAAAGAAGAGAGGGAGAGGTAAAGCACACCTACTCTTACCAACTGAAAGAGGAAGCAGATGCGACCCTCTATAAATTCAGCTCATCCGAGTTTAAGACCTACTTTGTTCTCAGTACCAATTGTGTTCTGCTAGCAGACTCTATCGTGGGAAAAGCTGGGACTGATATACTGAGTCCCCAAGGTTTCATTGTGCCAGGGACTTATCAGGATTACCTTGATTTAGAGTATACAAAACCAAACGGTCTAGTTGTCAGTCGCTCCATTTATTAGAAAAAGAAAACTCTAGTTTCTCAGTGGTTTACGCCAAGAAGCTAGAGTTTTTAAAATAGGTCATTTTCTTCAGGAAGGAGGATGGTTTCTCTGCCGTCTAGGTCTAAAACAAGGACCCTAGGCGGGTAAAGCGGATCGAAAGGATGATTGAAATCAAAATCGATGCTAGTCGGAAGGTGCTGACTAGAAAAATGGAAGGTGATGGTCCCCTTATTGTTGAGCAGTTGAAACTCAAGTTCTTCTTCTAGTTCAAAGACATTTTTCAGGAAATGATCGATAATATACCATAAAGAGTCAATGACATCATCAGGCAAGCTGGTCACGACACCAAAACTAGCGGAACGTCTCTGTGTATTTGTAAAAGCCATGTTTTCCTCCCCCTTTTATTTTCCTTATCATACAGCAAAATGTCTTAAAAATCAAGAAATCGTAATTGCTTTTTCAAAATGGGAATAAACTGTGAAATTTTTTCAAAGTTTCTCTAAAAAATACTTGAAAGTGTTTACAATAAGTGATAGAATGGAGTAAGTAGATGCGTGAAAGCGAAATTTTCATTATAGAAAGGAAACGGAATGAACACAGATGATACAGTAACGATTTATGACGTCGCCCGTGAAGCAGGAGTTTCAATGGCAACAGTTAGCCGTGTCGTTAATGGCAACAAGAATGTTAAAGAGAACACTCGAAAAAAAGTCCTAGAAGTGATTGATCGCTTGGACTATCGTCCAAATGCGGTAGCACGTGGTTTGGCTAGCAAGAAAACAACGACAGTCGGAGTTGTGATTCCTAACATTACCAATGGTTATTTCTCAACACTTGCTAAAGGGATTGACGACATTGCTGAAATGTACAAGTATAACATTGTCCTTGCAAATAGTGATGAGGATGATGAAAAGGAAGTTTCAGTGGTTAACACTCTCTTTTCAAAACAAGTCGATGGGATTATCTTTATGGGCTATCACTTGACTGAAAAGATTCGTTCAGAGTTTTCTCGTTCACGGACACCGGTTGTTCTTGCTGGTACTGTGGATGTAGAACACCAACTTCCAAGTGTAAATATCGACTACAAACAAGCAACGATTGATGCCGTGAGCTATCTTCTCAAAGAAAACGAAAAGATTGCTTTTGTGAGTGGACCACTCGTCGATGATATCAATGGCAAGGTTCGTTTGATTGGTTACAAGGAAGCCTTGAAAAAAGCTGGACATTCTTATAGTGAGGGATTGGTCTTTGAATCAAAATACAGCTATGACGATGGTTATGCCTTGGCAGAACGCTTGATTTCATCACAAGCTACAGCCGCAGTTGTAACAGGTGATGAATTGGCGGCAGGTGTGTTGAATGGTTTGGCTGACCATGGCGTATCTGTGCCAGAAGAGTTTGAAATCATCACGACAGATGACTCTCAGATTGCACGATTCACTCGTCCAAACTTGACGACTATTGCCCAACCTCTTTATGACTTAGGTGCTATCAGCATGCGTATGTTGACTAAGATTATGCATAAGGAAGAGTTGGAAGAACGTGAAGTTCTCTTGCCTCATGGTTTGACAGAGCGCCGCTCTACACGAAAACGTAAATAGTAAAAATAGGAAATCGTGAAGATTTCCTATTTTTGCGTTCTAGAGAAGAGGTTTATCCTTCCATATAGTCTTTCAAAGCCTGTCCTTTTAATCTAGCATTAAGGGCAATTAATAATTTGAGGCGCGCTTTTTGAGCGTTGAGTTCTTTGACAAAGAAAACCCCTGCTCGTTGCAACTGCACTCCTCCGCCTTGGTAGGCGTAGACAGGTTCAGCAATACCATTAAAGCATCGTGAGACCAAGGCGACTGGGATTCCTTTTTGCAGGAGATTTTCCAACTTTTGAGCTGTTTCTTTGGGAACGTTGCCTGCTCCAAAGGCCTGAATGACTAAGCCATCCAGCTGTTCCAAGTCTAACATATCGATCAGCTCGTCTGTCATACCGGCATAGGCTGAGATGATGGGAACTAGACCTTGAATATGCTCGAGATCAAACCGGACACGAGGTTCAGCCGTTTTAAAGTAGAGGATTTCTTGCTTCATGATGAGGCCAAGTGGTCCATGTGTTGGAGTTTGAAAGGTGCTGACGTTGGTCGTATGAGTTTTGGTAACATACTTGGCTGCGTGGATCTCGTCGTTCATGACGACCAGCACACCCTTGTCGGCTGCTTTATCATCACTGGCAACTCGTAAAGCGCTCAGATAATTATAAACACCATCGCTACCAAGTTCGTTTGAACTACGCATGGCCCCTGTTAGAACGATGGGGATGGGCGGAATTTTCATGGTATCAAGGAAGTAGGCTGTTTCTTCTAAGGTATCTGTACCATGTGTGATGACAACTCCATCATAGTTATCAGCTTCCTCTTTAATCTTATGATAGAGTGCAAGCATATGCTTGGGTTTGATATGAGGGCTTGGCAGATTAAAAAAGTCTAGGGCATGAACCTCAATCCCTTCAAGCGGATTGGAAACATGGTTCATGGGATTTTCCTGGCTAGTTACAACGGCACCAGTGGCGTCTGCTTGCATGGAAATAGTCCCACCTGTATGTAAAACAAGGATTTTCTTAGGCATGATTTAGTCACTCTTTCTGAAATGTGGTATAATCATTGTAACACAAAAGGGGAGAATGGGACAGGATGGAAGTCAAGGCTGTTTTTTTTGATATCGATGGAACGCTAGTCAACGATCGCAAGAGTGTTTTGAAATCCACTAAGGACGCGATTAAGATTGTCAAAGAGCAAGGAGTGCTTGTTGGAGTAGCGACAGGACGAGGGCCGTTTTTTGTCAAGGAATTGATGGAAGACTTGGACCTAGACTTTGCGGTGACCTACAATGGCCAATACATTTTTAATAAAGAAAAGGTGCTCTTTGCAAGTCCGATTGCTAAGTCAAGCCTGCGTCAACTGATTGCTTACGCTAAAAAGGAGCGTAAAGAAATCGCTCTTGGAACCGAGCATGCCGTTGTTGGTTCGAAAATTATGTCATTTGGTCTCGGCTCCTTTTCCCAACTGGTTAGTCGTTTTATTCCGACTGTTCTGACAAGAACCGTTAGCCGTTCCTTTAATCGAATGGTCAGCAAGGCAGTTCCTCAAAAGGAAGACGACTTGCTTAACTTGATTAATCAACCCATTTATCAAGTTTTGATGCTGATGACGCCAGAAGAATCTGAGAAGGCAGCAAGTGATTTTGAAGATTTGAAATTAACTCGAAGCAATCCTTTTGCAGCAGATATCATCAACCAAGGAAATTCCAAACTAGAAGGCATTCGCCGAGTCGGGAAAGAATATGGCTTTGATCTCAACCAAGTCATGGCCTTTGGTGATTCAGACAACGATCTGGAAATGTTGGCGGGCGTTGGTATGTCGGTTGCTATGGGAAATGGCAGTAGCAGTGTCAAAGAAGTTGCCAAGCATATTACGGCAAGTAATCAACAAGATGGTATCCACAAGGCGCTCGAGCACTTTGGTGTTTTGGCTTCAGAAAAAGTGTTTGTCAGTCGAGACTACCACTTTAATAAGGTCAAAACCTTCCACCACATGATGGATGAACGAACTCAAGAAGAGCCACAGGCATGGGATGCTGAAGGTGCAACCCATCGCGCAGACTTTAAAATTGAAGAATTAGTAGAGTTTGTTCGCGCAGCAAGTTCTTCGGAGGAAGAATTCCAAAACTCCCTTGCAAGCATGCATGAGGCACTTGATAAGGCGGCAGAGAAAGTGGCGAAAAAGACGCCTGCTAAGCAAAATCTGGTCGGTCAAGTGGATGCTTTGATTGACACATTGTATTTCACATACGGCAGTTTTGTATTGATGGGAGTAGATCCAGAACGCATTTTTGATATTGTCCATGAAGCAAATATGGGGAAGGTTTTCCCTGATGGGAAAGCTCATTTTGACCCAGTTACACACAAGATTTTAAAACCAGATGACTGGGAAGAAAAATATGCTCCAGAACCTGCCATCCGACAGGAACTACAACGTCAGTTTAAAGCTTATGAGCGACATAAAGAAAGAAAAAATAAAAAATAAGAGAAAATTCTTTTCCCTGGATGAAAAATTCGGGGATTTTTTGAGCTGAAAAACCGAACAATTTTATATATATCACTAATTATTATTAGCATATTTATACTAGAAAAAGAAAAGAAAAAAATGAAAAGATAGTGAAAATAAAGCAACAGGAAATTACATTTCTTACAAAGAATAGTTAAAAAGCTAGATATATTACTGATATATCTAGCTTTTCTTTTAAAAAACATCAAAAAAAGACAAGTCAAATTATTTGATATTTGAAAGTTTATGTGTTAGAATAAATTCAGAAAGCGAATAAATATAAAATCCTCATGCTACTACAATATGCTCTTTTTTAAGACAGAAAGTCAACTTGTTTATTTCAGGCCTGTTAACAAGTTGATGTGAGGAGTTCACTCTAGCTTTGAGGTTTAGTTATAAAATTGTGCACAATTGCTTTCCAAATTTTTATTATTTTAATTTTCAAGTTTAAAAATTAAAGAATTAAGAGGTTGAAATGAAGAAAAAATATACCTATTTGACAGCTTCTGTTTTAACAGCTGTAACAATGCTTCCAACTTTTGCACCAAGTGAAGCTCACGCTGCTTACAATTGGAATGGAAATAATAGTTACTATACAAGAACTAGCCGCCGTTCAAGCAATCGTACTTCTAACCGTACTACTGCAAATCGTAGCCGCACATCAAATTATACTGTAAGAAGTTATGGCTACAACAGTTATTACCCAAGTTATAACTATGGCTACAATAGCTACTATCCAAGCTATAACTATGGATATGGTAGCTACTACCCAAGTTACAACTACGGTTACAATAATTGGAATAACTACTATAGCTATGACAACAGTAGCAACTACTATGGTTATAATTATTGGAATAATTACAACAACCTTGCTAGCGATGAAAACTATATTTACTGGAATGGCAATCACTACTACCGTATGAACGATGGTAGCTACCGTATTTATCGTAACGGTCAGTGGAAACCTTTGACAAACAATAGTAACAACAACTCATCTACTAACAACTTGGAAAACGATCCGCACTATCGTTACGAAAATGGTTACCATTACTATGTATTGGACAATGGTGATTATTACTACTACCAAAATGGTAAGTGGGTATTGGTGAAAGATTCTGCTGATACAACACCAGCACAACCGGCAACACCTGCTGAACCAAAACCAGAACAACCAACAACTCCGGTTGAGCCAGCACAACCAAGTCAACCTGAAGTTCCTGCTCCAACACCAGCAGAACCAGAGACTCCAACACCAGCTCCTAGTGATAAACCTGAAGAGCCAACAACACCAGCTGAGCCAAAACCAGAACAACCAGCAACTCCAAGTGTTGACCTACCAGAAAACCCACCAATTAATGGTGCTGATAGTGAATTTGATCCATTCAAGCCATCAACAGAAACGCCAGCAGAACCAAAACCAGAAACACCAGCAACTCCAGCTATCCCAACAACACCAGGTTTGGTAACGACTGATGAACCAAGTGAAAACCAAATCCCTGATTATGTTGAAAAACCAGCTGAAGGATTGGAACACTTGGCTTGGGCACCAAATGGACACACTCCAAAATTGGTTTACCCACCAGGTAAACCAGGTGATGCAGTCCTCAAGAATGATAAAAACTACTACTTCGACGGTAGTGCACATTACTACTATGTACCATCTAACTCAGAGCGTACAGGTTACTCAGCATACTGGAAGTGGCTTGGAGGAAAATGGAAACTTCAAGGGATGACTGATCCAAACGATCCAGCTCGTGATCCAAAACTTCACGAAAACACTGCTGATGACGAGTACATGTACAGTGACAAGAACTCTAGCGTGAAACTTTACTCAACTAACTTGGTAACGACTGCTAAAGCAGGTCAAGCATTGCCATTCAAGAATGTTGAAGAGTTCAAAAACTATGTCATCGAAAAAATGAATCCTAAGTTCCTTGATAACTCTGGTTGGGATGCTAAAGTTGAGTGGGAAATCGAAGATCCAGAAATCTTTGAGAAGACGAAAGAAAACCCATACGCTAAGGACTATGTCTTGATTGCAAATCTCAAGAGTGGTGTCGAAGACAAGAAATACAGTGATGTAGAATTTGGCTATGTGAAGTTTGTTTACCGTGTTGAAGCAACAAACGATACAAACTATGACTATGTTTCAAAAGCGAAAGAAGCTTTCGCTAAAATCAATGAGACTCGTAAAGCTCAAGGATTGAAAGAATTGACTTGGTCTGAAGACATTTATCAAAATCAAGCACTTCCGAAAGTAAATGAAATTTCACGTCAATACGATAGCACAGGCTTTGTAGGACGTCGTGATGAAGATGCTGCTGTTGTCGTTAAGAAATGGGCAAACAGTGGTTTGAGAGACTTGCTTCTCGATCCGAATGTCACTGAAGGAGCTGTAGCAGCAGTAGTTGATGGAAACGGTGTATACTACTGGGCATACAGTTACAAATAATTCAATCCTTTGAGATTGACTACTTTCTAAATAAGATAGAGGCTTTAAACAATTGTTTAAAGCCTTTTTGTGACCCAATCAGGACAAACATAAAGGAGCCCAAGGCTCCCTTTTTTTAATGATTACAATGTTTTTTCTCTTTCTCTCACGACTAGCAAATCGACTTTTGCATGGCGAAGAATATACTCAGATGAAGAGCCAACTAAGAGGCGTTCAAAGGCATTGAGCCCTGTTGCACCAACGAGAATCAGGTCAACATTTTCTGCGTCTGGAATAGTACGGGCAAGGAGGGTTTTTGGATTTCCCATTTCGATGACGATGTGAATATCGGTCACACCAGCATCTCTTGCGCGCTTTTCGTACTCCTTCATCAGACTTTCAGCATCGACTTGGAGTTCTTCGTAAACTTCAGCATCAAAGGTAGACACGCTTTGAAGAGCGCGTGTGTCGATAACATGGGCAATGGTGAGCTTGGATTCGTTGCGTAGAGCAGTGTAAACACCTTTGACGAAAGCCAAGTCTGCTTCTTTTGAACCATCAATTGCGACCATAACATTTTGGTAACGTTGTGCCATAATGAAACCTCCTGAAATTTTCTTACTGTTATTGTAACCCTTTTCACTAAAGAAGTAAAGTAAAAATCATATTTCAATAAATATTATTGGAGATTCAATTTGGTGGAGATATGTTAAAATAAAAGAAAACGAGCTAGTAGGAAACACAGCGAGGGGATGAGAAAGTATGAAAGATTTTGTTCAAGCTTCTAAAAAAATAAGTTTTCTTTATCATGGAATTATCCTTGCGTCACTTGTAGGTGAAGTAGTGATGCTTTGGCAGCTGGAAAGAGTCATGCCCGTTCTCTATCCAGGTTTTGTTGGATTTCTTTTCTTTCACCTAGTCTACCACATCATTTTATTTGTGATTGCAAAGAGAAGTTGTCGCTTGGACTATTTGGTCACGTGGGGGCTCTTTCTCATGTTTAATCTTTTGTATGATTCTTTTATAGCGCTGATCTTTCTAGGTTTGTCTTTTGGTATGTGAGAAAATGCTTCTGTATTCTAGTTGTTTAGACGGTGAAAACCTAGTCGTTGTGAGTTTTTTTCTTTGCTTGCTCATTTCAGGAAACTTGTCGCAATCCCTTTCTAGTGGTATAATGTTACTATCTCGATGAATTGAGGAAACAAGATGAAAGAATATAACAAGTCTAGTAAGTTAGAGCACGTTGCCTATGATATCCGTGGCCCTGTTTTGGAAGAAGCTATGCGGATGCGAGCAAACGGAGAAAAGATTTTACGTCTGAATACAGGAAATCCAGCAGAATTTGGTTTTACAGCGCCAGATGAGGTCATTCATGACTTGATTATGAATGCGCGTGATAGTGAGGGGTATTCTGACTCCAAAGGGATC
Source organism: Streptococcus sp. GMD3S (assembly GCF_000298695.2). Taxonomy (GTDB): domain Bacteria; phylum Bacillota; class Bacilli; order Lactobacillales; family Streptococcaceae; genus Streptococcus. Next base: position 30,539 of record NZ_AJRC02000004.1, read on the forward strand.
TTCTCGGCCCGCAAGGCCATCATGCAGTATTGCCAACTGAAGAAATTTCCCAATGTGGACATTGATGATATCTACCTTGGAAATGGTGTCAGTGAGCTGATTGTTATGTCCATGCAAGGGCTTTTGGATAATGGCGATGAGGTCTTGGTTCCTATGCCAGACTATCCTCTCTGGACAGCCGCGGTCAGCCTAGCTGGGGGAAATGCCGTTCACTATATCTGTGATGAAGCTGCAGAATGGTACCCTGATATTGACGATATCAAGTCAAAAATTACTTCCAACACTAAGGCAATCGTCCTTATCAATCCAAATAATCCAACTGGAGCCCTTTATCCTAAGGAACTCTTGTTGGAGATTATTGAGATTGCCCGTCAAAACGATTTGATCATCTTTGCGGATGAGATTTATGACCGCATGGTGATGGATGGGCATGTGCATACGCCTGTGGCGAGCTTGGCACCTGATGTTTTCTGTGTCAGCATGAATGGTTTGTCAAAATCTCACCGTATCGCTGGTTTCCGTGTAGGATGGATGGTCTTGTCTGGTCCTAAGCACCATGTCAAGGGCTATATCGAAGGTCTCAATATGCTGTCCAATATGCGTCTTTGCTCTAACGTTTTGGCCCAGCAAGTCGTACAAACTTCACTAGGTGGGCACCAGTCAGTGGATGAATTGCTCCTTCCTGGTGGACGGATTTACGAGCAAAGAAACTTCATTTACAATGCCATCCAAGATATTCCAGGTTTGTCTGCGGTCAAGCCAAAGGCGGGTCTTTATATCTTCCCTAAAATTGACCGAAATATGTACCGCATCGATGATGATGAACAGTTCGTTCTTGATTTTTTGAAGCAGGAAAAGGTTCTCTTGGTTCATGGTCGTGGTTTTAACTGGAAGGAACCAGACCATTTCCGTATCGTTTACCTTCCTCGTGTGGACGAATTAGCGCAAATCCAAGAAAAGATGACACGTTTCTTGAGTCAGTATCGTAGATAAGGCTTTCATAGGGAAAAGCAGGAAACATTTCCTTAGAGCTATTGACAAATAGGTAAGAATCAGATAGAATAGTAAAGTATGTTTAGTAACTGATCACTTTATAGCCGGCTAAACGAATACAAAATCTATGAGGAGGTATTCATCGTGAAACGTACTTATCAACCAAGTAAACTTCGTCGTGCGCGCAAACACGGATTCCGTAACCGTATGTCAACTAAAAACGGTCGTCGCGTATTGGCAGCTCGTCGTCGTAAAGGACGCAAAGTTTTGGCTGCATAATCCAAACAAATTCAGCAAAGAAGTCAGTAGGAACTCGAGTCTACTGGCTTTTCTTTTTATCCTACATAGTGAACTGTCCACGAAATCTTCAATTTCAAATGGAACTCGTGGAGGACTCTTTTAAAAGGTCATATACAAAAAACTCAAAACCAGATATAAGTTACTGATTTTGAGTTTTTGTTTATTCTTTTAAGTGATAAGAGTAGCTAGCGATAACGACGTCTTCATGCCATCTGAGAGCGTATTTTAGTTTGAGGCTCATTTGATTGTGTAGGATATTTTGCCAAGGCTTGTTAGGGATAAACTGTGGGACAAGGACTGTAACGGTGTAGTTTTTTTGCTTTGCTTCTTGGGCGATTCGTTTGACATACTTAACACTAGGGGTGATGATGTCGCGGTAGCTGGTATTGATATTCTTCAGAGTGATATTTGGGAAGTAATCGGCAAATTCCTGAAGGATTTCTTGGTCTTTTTCGGCCGTTTCTTTAGTGGAAATGTGCATAGCCAATACTTCGTCACCGATACTTTGAGCGTAGTTAATGGCTCCGACACTTACTCGAGTAACATTTCCTACTAGGACAAGGACAAGATTGCCGTCATAAGTGCGCTTTTCAATTCCTTCGTAGAGTCGCAGTTGTTTTGCCACTTTTTGGTAATGGCTGTGAATGGACAAAAAGAGGAAAGTTAAAACTAGGATAATTGGGAAGAATGGCCAGATATCACCCAGTCTGAAGAAGAGTAAAATGAGGACAATAGCATAACAAATGATGGCCCCAAGGATATTAGCAAAGGCAGGTTTTAAGAAGTTTGCTCCTTTTTCCTTTTTCCAATGACGAATCATCCCAGTCTGAGAAAGGGCAAAGGGAACGAAGACCCCGATAGTATAAAGAGGAATCAAGCGTTCAGTATTCCCGTTAAAAATGAGAAGAAGGATCATAGCTCCAAAAGCCAGAGTTAAGATACCGTTGGAGTAGCCAAGACGATCCCCTTTTTCCATAAAGAGATGGGGCATGTACTTGTTTTTAGCCATATTGTATGCCAACATAGGGAAGGCTGAAAAGCCAGTATTTGCAGCTACAGCTAGAATCAAGGCTGTTGAGAACTGGAAGAGATAGTAGCTAGCATGACCAAAGAATGAATCACCAAGAATGCCCTTGGCCATTTGCGAAAGGATGGTTTCTCCATTTTGAGGAGTGATGCCCATCCAGTAGTTTAGGAAGGTGATGCCTGCAAAAAGGAATCCTAAAATCAAGGACATGATGGTCAAGGTCTGAGCAGCATTCTTTTCTTTCGGAGTTTTGAAAAATGGTACCGCATTTGAAATAGCCTCAACCCCTGTCAGAGAGGCAGAGCCACTGGTAAAGGCTCTCAATAGGAGAACGATGGAAAGGCTCGGAACGGTTTGTCCAATGGTTGAAGTTGCCTGGTAGTTTAGGGAACCAGTAAATAGTTGAAAGAACCCATAAAGCAAGAGAAAGACGGTACTGAAGATAAAGAGGTAGACGGGAATCATCAGAGAGCTGGCAGATTCTTTCAAACCTCTTAAATTCAAGAGCATGAGCAGGCAGACTAGGAAAATAGAGATATGAAGATTGTAGGGATGGAGGGCAGGGATAGCTGCTGTAATAGCATCAGCTCCAGACGCAACGGATACGGCTACTGTCAGCATATAGTCAACAAGGAGGCTGCCCCCTGCAATCAAGCCTAGTTCAGGAGAGAGATTTTCCCGAGTGACCATATAAGCCCCCCCACCTTGAGGATAGGCGTGAATAATTTGACGATAGGAAACGGTCAAACTAGCGAGGAGTAAGAGGACAAAAATACCGATAGGGAGGCTCCACCAAATAGCGAGAGGAGAGAGACTGACTAATACGAGAATGACTTGTTCAGGTCCATAGGCAATAGAAGACAGGGCATCACTGGATAACATTGCAAGTGCCTGCATTTTTCCAAGTAATCCCCCTTCACCGTCTGTGAGGGACTTGAGTGGTCGACCGATAAAGGTATATTTTAATTTTCTAAACATTTTCTTTTCCTTTGATGAAAATTTCAATAAGTGTTATTATACTGCTTTGAAAAAATGCAGTCAAGGGAGAATGATTGGTATTAGAATATTTTTACAAGCCGAGGGATGCTATTTTTGGTATAATAGATGGAAGAAAATGAGGTTAGAAAAGATGATTTTTGATACGCACACACATTTAAATGTAGAAGAATTTGCAGGACGTGAGGCAGAAGAAATCGCCTTGGCTGCTGAGATGGGTGTGACACAGATGAATATTGTTGGTTTTGATACACCGACCATTGAGCGAGCCCTGGAGTTGGCAGATGAGTATGAGCAACTCTACGCAACTATTGGTTGGCATCCGACGGAAGCAGGGACTTACACAGATGAGGTCGAAGCTTACTTGCTTGAAAAACTAAAACATCCCAAGGTTGTTGCCTTGGGGGAGATTGGTCTGGACTACCATTGGATGACAGCACTTAAGGAAGTACAGGAGCAGGTTTTTCGTCGTCAGATTCAGCTGTCTAAGGATTTGAACTTGCCTTTTGTGGTCCACACTCGTGATGCGCTTGAAGATACTTATGAGATTATCAGGAGCGAGGGCGTTGGTCCTCGTGGTGGAATTATGCATTCATTTTCAGGCTCTCTCAAGTGGGCTGAGAAGTTTGTCGAGCTTGGTATGACCATTTCTTTCTCAGGAGTAGTGACTTTTAAGAAAGCAACGGATATCCAAGAGGCTGCTAGGGAGCTTCCTTTGGACAAGATTTTGGTAGAGACGGATGCGCCCTACCTAGCTCCTGTTCCTAAACGTGGCCGTGAGAACAAAACAGCCTACACACGCTATGTGGTGGACTTTATCGCCGACTTGCGTGGGATGACGACCGAGGAATTAGCAGTTATAACGACTGCAAATGCAGAGCGTATTTTTAAAATAAAGTATTAAGACAAGGAGATGGAATGTTAAATATTATTAAAGAATATAATAAAGATTTTACTACGGAAATGATAAAAGAATCATTTTTTGTAATTGATAATAATTGTTTGCTATTTCCACTGAAAGACTATGTTCTAGGAGAGAAAATAGTAGATTCATTCGATAAAATAAAAAAAGATGTATATATCCCATATGTAACACAAATTGAATATCTAGAAAATGAATTGAATATAATTAATGCAAGGAATGAAAAAGTAGAAAAGGCGAGGGAGATAATTAAAAATATTGAAAACTCGAATAAGTTGTTAGAGACAAGTATTAAAAATATTGTAAATAATAATCTTTTCAGTGATATAAATAAGTATAAAAAAGTTGACGACATGAAAACTATGTATAATCAAATTTCAAAATTTAAAGAGGATTACTTTGAAAGAATCAATAAATATACAGAAGAGTTGAAGGTTATAAATAATAAACTAATAGATGAAAAAAATAAGCTATTAAAAAAAGTTGATTGGAAAATATCAACTACGAGTGTCGATGAAATAAAGAGAGTAATTGAGAAATTCCTAGATGAGGTAAAGCTAGGATCAGACTACACTGATAATACTTTAAGTAGATATATAGAGAGGATAGATGCACGTTATAAGTTAAAAATATCTCCGGGATATGAAGATATTGTTGAGAAATCTAAAGAGACAATTTTTTTAGGTGGGAAATCAGTACCTAGATTTTATTCAGATGCTATTTTTTGGTTAGATGCGCTAGATTATATTAAGTGTAATCCAAATGTAGTTAAAGATAAGAAATATTTGATTGTTATTTCAAATGAAGGTAAACCAGATTGGGTTTTAGAGGGGAATAAAACAAAAATAAATTTGGATATGTATTCTGAATGTTGTCGAGAAACAGGTTTGATTGTTAAAAAAATAGATATTTGGACACTTTTAAAAGCAACTGGAGTAGCGGATGGAAGTTCAATTGAAACTTCTCGAAAAAATTATGATAATGAGAAATATGATTTTAGTTTATATGGACAAAATTATGTTGGAATAACACAGCAAGCTAAAATGATGGGAATTGTTTTTGAAAAAATTATTTCAAAAATTGATGGCTCGGATATCAGTATCCCGTGTGTCTTACCATTTGAAGATTCACTTAAAGAGATTAATACTACATTTGATAGATATATCATTGTAACAGATAAACTTGGAAAAGAATTTATAGTAGGAACATCTTTGAATTTTACTCAAAAACTTAGATATATTTTTGATTTGTTGGATGGAAGAGTTGAGAAAAGCGCTGGGCAATTAAGATTTATAGATAGTGAAGTCCAGAGTGATTGGGAAAAGATATGTTCTCAAAGAAAAAAATAAAATTGTCCCAAGTCATCGTGGTCGAAGGTCGCGATGATACGGCCAATCTCAAACGTTACTTTGATGTAGAGACCTATGAAACACGAGGTTCCGCAATAAATGACCAGGATATAGAACGCATTCAGCGCCTGCATGAATTGCATGGAGTCATTGTCTTTACAGATCCAGATTTTAATGGGGAACGGATTCGACGCATGATTATGACGGCCATTCCAACAGTGCAGCATGCTTTTCTCAAGCGAGATGAGGCTGTTCCCAAATCTAAGTCCAAGGGACGTTCTCTGGGAATCGAACATGCTAGCTATGAGGACCTGAAAACAGCGCTGGTTCAGGTGACAGAGCAATTTGAAAACGAGAACGAGTTTGACATCAGTCGTGGTGATTTGATTCGCCTAGGTTTCCTAGCGGGAGCAGACAGTCGTAGGCGCAGAGAGTATCTAGGCGAACAGCTTCGCATCGGCTATTCCAACGGCAAGCAACTCCTCAAGCGGTTGGAGTTATTTGGGGTAACCTTGGCAGAAGTGGAAGAAGTGATGGCTAAGTATTCAGACTAACGGAGTCAGGAATGAAAAAAGTAATTATTACGGGTGGCAATAGTGGTATTGGCTACCAGTCTGCTAAACAGTTGGCTGAAAAGGGCTGGTCGGTAACTCTCTTTTGTAGACGGAAAGAAGCTGCCGAGCAAGCTTGTGAGGAAATTCGTCAGCAGACAGGAAATCCATATGTAGATTATATCTTGGTTGATCTATCTAATATGAAGAGTGTCAGGAAAGCGGTAGAGAAGTATATCCAAAAAGAAGAGACTTTAGATATTTTAATTAACAATGCAGCTGACTTTGATTTGTCAGTCAAAAAGCCCATCCTGACTAAGGATGGTTTAGAAAAGCAATTTGCGACCAATGTTGTCGCCCCTTTCTTGCTGTCTATCTTGTTGAAAGGTTTGTTGGAAAAGTCTGAGACTGGTCGGATTATTAATATTTCTTCCCAAGGGCTGATGCTTTATCCTTTCATGAAGCTTGATTTTGAAAATTTAGCTGGTCAAAAACATTATAGCCCTGCCAAGACCTATTATCAGAATAAACTGGCCTTGTTGATGCTGTCGCTTTATATGCGGAAATGGTGGAAAGGTATCAAAATTCAGGCAATCCGTGTGACCAATGTCAGAGTTGATATGCGCCGCTATGATCACCTCAGCGCTTTTATGAAAAATCTTTATAAAATTAAGTCAAAATTTTCGATTAGTCCTGAAGAAATGGCCAAAGTCTACACAGCCTTATCTACAGAAGATGACCATGACGGTTTTCTGTATGACGAGAAATGCAGGGAAGTAAAAGCAAATAGAACTGCTTACGAAGAAGAGGGGCAAGCAAAACTCTATTCCTTACTTGAACAACTGACATTTTCAAGAGACAATCTATAAAGAATTAGAAAAATAAATTTTACGCTTACTTCAATAGTGGAAAGAAATTTAGATATCAAAATCTGTTTGGAGAGTTCTGAAAAGTGATAACAATAACCAGATAACCCGAAAATATAAGGGGAATGTGTTACAATAGAGGTACTTAGATTTATTTTGATAGCGTTAAAATAGAAACTTATAAGGACAGAACGAAATGAAAATCCGAGTTGACAGAGATTCTGTGTGTATTGGGGATGATGTATTGCCCCATGAGACAGAATTCGAGATTTCTGAAGATATGACGGTGAAAGAATTTTTTGACTTTCTAGAAAAGGAACGTTATTTGCCGTCTGTTCAAGGAAATAATGTGGCCTGGGAACTCCGTAATCGAAATGGGGAACACGGTGTTTATTTCACCAAAACACGAGAGATTATCCATCCAGATGCGGTCTTAAAAGAGATGTTGGAAGGAATTACTGAGACTCCCTTATTTGTTTTGCTCTATCATTATACCCCGGAAGCATACTATATTAGAAAAGAGAATAAATGAGAATTGCAGATTATAGCGTGACCAAGGCAGTACTGGAGCGTCACGGTTTTACCTTTAAAAAGTCCTTCGGGCAAAATTTCCTGACGGATACCAATATCCTTCAAAAAATCGTGGATACAGCTGAAATTGATGATCAGGTTAATGTTATCGAAATCGGGCCAGGGATTGGTGCCTTGACAGAATTTTTGGCTGAGCGTGCAGCTCAAGTCATGGCATTTGAAATCGACCACCGTTTGGTACCGATTTTAGCAGATACCCTGCGTGATTTTGACAATGTGACAGTAGTCAACGAGGACATTCTCAAAGTGGATTTGGCGCAGCATATCCAGAGTTTCAAAAATCCAGACCTACCAATCAAGGTAGTAGCCAACTTGCCCTACTATATTACGACGCCTATTCTCATGCACTTGATTGAAAGTGGCATTCCTTTTAGTGAGTTTGTCGTTATGATGCAAAAAGAAGTGGCGGATCGTATCTCCGCACAGCCAAATACTAAGGCTTACGGTAGCTTGTCGATTGCGGTGCAGTATTATATGACAGCTAAGGTTGCCTTCATCGTGCCTCGTACGGTCTTTGTGCCAGCGCCAAACGTAGACTCAGCTATCCTGAAAATGGTGCGTCGTCCAGAGCCTGCTGTAGCAGTAAAAGATGAACAATTTTTCTTTAAAGTTTCCAAGGCTAGTTTCACTCATCGTCGCAAGACCTTGTGGAATAACTTAACAGGCTACTTTGGCAAGACTGATGAAGTCAAGGAAAAGTTGACCAAGGCTTTGGATCAGGCAGGCTTGTCTCCATCTGTGCGTGGGGAAGCACTTAGCTTGGAAGAATTTGCCAGTCTGGCAGATGCGCTTAAAGGACAAGGGCTCTAAGATGCAAGGACAAATTATTAAAGCCTTGGCAGGCTTCTACTATGTAGAGAGTGATGGCCAAGTCTATCAGACGCGCGCGCGTGGGAATTTCCGTAAAAAAGGCCACACGCCCTACGTTGGGGACTGGGTAGATTTCTCTGCAGAGGAAAATTCCGAAGGTTATATCCTCAAAATTCACGAACGGAAAAATAGCCTGGTCCGTCCGCCTATTGTCAATATTGACCAAGCTGTGGTGATCATGTCCGTCAAGGAACCGGACTTCAACAGCAACTTGTTGGATCGGTTCTTGGTTCTTCTGGAACACAAGGGCATCCATCCCATCGTCTATATTTCCAAAATGGACTTGCTGGAAGATAGAGGAGAACTGGATTTTTATCAGCAGACCTATCGTACTATTGGTTATGACTTTGTGACCAGTAAGGAAGAGCTCTTACCTCTGTTGACAGGAAAAGTGACGGTCTTTATGGGGCAGACAGGTGTGGGAAAATCAACCCTTCTCAATAAAATCGCACCGGACCTCAATCTTGAAACAGGAGAAATTTCAGACAGTCTAGGTCGTGGTCGCCATACCACTCGGGCTGTTAGTTTTTACAATCTCAATGGTGGTAAAATCGCAGATACGCCAGGATTTTCATCGCTGGATTATGAAGTGACAACGGCGGAAGACCTCAATCAGGCCTTCCCAGAGATTGCCAGTGTCAGTCGAGACTGTAAATTCCGTACTTGTACCCATACCCATGAGCCGTCTTGCGCTGTCAAGCCTGCAGTGGAAGAAGGCATCATTGCCAGCTTCCGTTTTGACAATTACCTCCAATTCCTCAGTGAGATTGAAAATCGCAGAGAAACCTATAAAAAAGTCAGCAAAAAAATTCCAAAATAAGGAGAAACCTATGTCTCAATACAAGATTGCTCCGTCAATTCTGGCAGCAGATTATGCCAACTTTGAACGTGAAATCAAACGTCTAGAAGCAACTGGTGCAGAATATGCCCATATCGATATCATGGATGGTCACTTTGTACCACAAATCAGTTTTGGTGCAGGTGTGGTCGAAGCTCTTCGTCCTCATAGCAAGATGGTCTTTGACTGCCACTTGATGGTCTCTAATCCTGAACATCATATAGAAGACTTTGCGCGTGCAGGTGCAGATATCATCAGCATTCATGTCGAAGCAACGCCTCATATCCATGGTGCTCTTCAAAAGATTCGTTCTCTAGGGGTCAAACCTTCGGTCGTTATCAATCCTGGTACTCCGGTTGAAGCTATCAAACACGTGCTTCATCTAGTTGATCAAGTCTTGGTCATGACGGTTAACCCTGGCTTCGGCGGGCAAGCCTTTCTACCTGAAACCATGGATAAGATTCGTGAGTTGGTTGCCCTTCGTGAGGAAAAAGGTTTGAACTTTGAAATTGAGGTCGATGGCGGTATTGATGACCAGACCATTTCTCAGGCTAAAAAAGCTGGTGCGACCGTTTTTGTAGCAGGATCCTATGTCTTTAAGGGAGATGTCAATGAGCGAGTACAAACTCTCAGAAAACAACTGGACTAGGGTTGCCGTTTTTGCAGGCGGAGACCGTGGTCATTATCGGACGGATTTTGACTGCTTTGTCGGTGTGGATCGCGGTTCGCTCTGGGTTTTGGAAGAAGATCTGCCTCTGGCTCTAGCAGTTGGGGATTTTGATTCGGTGACTGCAGACGAACGTCAGTTGATTCAAAAATGTGCCCAACATTTTGTTCAAGCCCAGCCAGAAAAGGATGATACAGATCTGGAATTGGCTCTCTTGACCATCTTTGAGCAAAATTCTCAGGCTCAGGTGACTATTTTTGGGGCTTTGGGTGGTCGAATTGACCATATGCTGGCTAATGTCTTTCTGCCTAGCAATCCCAAGTTGGCACCCTATATGCGCCAGATAGCGATTGAGGATGGGCAAAATGTGATTATCTATTGTCCAGAAGGGACCAGTCAGCTAGAGCCTCGTTCAGACTATGACTATCTAGCCTTTATTCCGGTTCGGGATAGTCAGTTGACCATTATCGGAGCCAAGTATGAGTTGACAGAGGAAAATTTTTTCTTCAAAAAAGTGTACGCTTCTAACGAATATATAGATAGGGAAGTTTCGGTAACTTGCCCAGATGGCTATGTCGTCGTGCTGCATAGCAAGGACAGGAGGTAGGATGGAGACTGTATTACTACTATTATTAATTGCCAACCTAGCTGGGCTCTTTCTCATTTGGCAGAGGCAGGATAAGCAAGACAAATATCTAGTCAAGAGTTTGGAAGACCAGGCAGACAATCTTTCAGATCAATTAGATTACCGCTTTGAACAAGCCAGGCAAGCCAGCCAGCTAGATCAAAAAGACTTGGAAGTGGCTGTCAGTGACCGCTTGCAGGAAGTACGAATGGAATTGCATCAAGGCTTGACTCAAGTCCGTCAAGAAATGACAGATAATCTCCTCCAAACCAGAGACAAGACCGACCAACGTCTCCAAGCCTTGCAGGAATCAAATGAGCAACGCCTAGAACAAATGCGCCAAACAGTCGAGGAAAAACTAGAAAAGACCTTGCAGACGCGTTTGCAGGCTTCCTTTGAGACAGTTTCCAAACAACTGGAGTCTGTCAATCGTGGTCTTGGAGAAATGCAGACGGTTGCCCGTGATGTCGGAGCCCTCAACAAGGTTCTCTCAGGAACTAAAACGCGAGGTATTCTGGGTGAATTGCAACTGGGGCAAATCATCGAAGACATCATGACGCCTGCCCAGTACGAACGAGAATATGCAACGGTTGAAAACTCCAGTGAACGAGTGGAATACGCCATCAAGTTACCTGGACAAGGCGACCGGGAATACGTCTATCTACCAATTGACTCCAAGTTTCCACTGGCAGATTATTACCGCCTAGAAGAAGCCTATGAAGCAGGTGATAAGGACGAGATTGAACGCTGTCGTAGATCTCTCTTGACAAGCGTTAAGCGTTTCGCCAAGGATATCAAGAGCAAGTATATAGCGCCGCCTCGGACGACCAATTTTGGAGTTTTGTTTGTTCCAACAGAAGGACTTTACTCAGAAATCGTCCGCAATCCTGTCTTCTTTGATGATTTGAGACGGGAGGAGCAGATTATTGTCGCAGGTCCAAGTACCTTGTCGGCCCTGCTTAACTCCCTATCAGTTGGCTTCAAAACTCTCAATATCCAAAAGAGTGCTGATCATATCAGCAAGACCCTAGCTAGTGTCAAGACCGAGTTTGGTAAGTTCGGAGGCATTCTGGTCAAGGCACAAAAGCATCTTCAACATGCCTCTGGCAATATTGATGAATTATTAAACCGTCGCACCACAGCTATTGAGCGGACGCTCCGTCACATTGAGTTATCAGAAGGTGAGCCTGCGCTTGATCTACTCCATTTCCAAGAAGATGAGGAAGAATATGAAGATTAGTCACATGAAAAAAGATGAGCTGTTTGAAGGTTTTTACCTGATCAAATCAGCTGACCTGAGACAGACACGAGCTGGGAAAAACTACCTAGCCTTTACCTTCCAAGACGATAGTGGCGAGATTGAAGGAAAACTCTGGGATGCTCAGCCTCATAACGTTGAGGCCTTTACCGCAGGGAAAGTGGTCCACATGCAGGGGCGCAGAGAAGTTTATAATAATACTCCTCAAGTCAATCAAATTACTCTCCGCCTGCCTCAACCTGGCGAACCCAACGATCCAGCTGATTTCAAGGTCAAGTCACCAGTCGATATCAAGGAAATCCGTGACTACATGTCGCAAATGATTTTCAAAATTGAAAATCCTGTCTGGCAACGTATCGTTCGCAGTCTCTACACCAAGTATGATAAGGAATTCTACTCCTATCCAGCTGCTAAGACCAACCACCACGCCTTTGAAACGGGTTTGGCCTATCATACAGCAACCATGGTGCGCTTGGCAGATGCCATTAGTGAGATTTATCCTCAGCTCAACAAGAGCCTCCTCTATGCGGGAATTATGTTGCATGACTTGGCCAAGGTTATTGAGTTGACGGGACCAGACCAGACGGAGTACACAGTTCGAGGCAATCTCCTTGGGCATATCGCTCTCATCGATAGTGAAATTACCAAGACAGTCATGGAACTAGGTATCGATGATACTAGAGAAGAAGTGGTGCTACTGCGCCATGTCATCCTCAGTCACCATGGCTTGCTGGAGTATGGAAGTCCAGTCCGTCCACGCATTATGGAAGCAGAGATTATCCATATGATTGACAATCTAGATGCCAGCATGATGATGATGTCAACAGCTCTAGCTTTGGTGGATAAAGGAGAGATGACCAACAAAATCTTCGCCATGGACAATCGTTCCTTCTATAAACCAGATTTAGATTAATAATTTAAGAAAAACGAGCATTTTTTACGCAATAATGTTCGTTTTTTTATGTGAATGTGGTATAATGGATAAAATATCAAAATTAAATGGAATGGTAAATAAAAATGAAATTAAGAAGAAGTGATCGGATGGTTGTCATTTCCAACTATTTGATTAATAATCCATACAAACTAACCAGTCTCAATACCTTTGCGGAAAAGTACGAATCAGCTAAATCATCTATCTCAGAGGACATCGTGATTATCAAGCGTGCTTTTGAAGAAATCGAAATCGGCCATATCCAGACAGTGACTGGAGCAGGTGGTGGCGTTATCTTTACACCATCCATCTCTAGCCATGAAGCTAAAGAAATGATCGCAGACTTGCGTGATAAGCTTTCAGAAAGCGACCGTATCTTGCCAGGTGGCTACATCTACCTGTCTGATTTGCTTAGTACGCCTGCCATTTTGAAAAATATTGGTCGTATCATTGCCAAGAGTTTTATGGACCAAAAAATCGATGCCGTTATGACAGTAGCAACAAAGGGTGTTCCGCTTGCAAATGCAGTTGCCAATGTCCTCAACGTTCCTTTTGTTATCGTGCGTCGTGATTTGAAAATTACTGAAGGTTCAACAGTCAGCGTCAACTATGTATCAGGATCAAGTGGCGACCGCATTGAGAAAATGTTCCTTTCAAAACGCAGTCTCAAGGCAGGCAGTCGTGTCTTGATCGTGGATGACTTCTTGAAAGGCGGCGGAACGGTCAACGGGATGATTAGTCTCTTGCGTGAGTTTGATTCAGAGTTGGCTGGTGTTGCAGTCTTTGCAGACAATGCCCAAGAAGAACGTGAAAAGCAGTTTGATTACAAGTCACTCTTGAAAGTAACCAATATTGATGTCAAGAACCAATCCATCGATGTCGAGATTGGCAATATCTTTGACGAAGACAAATAAGAGATAGAACTAAAGGTTGGAACGATTGTCCCAGCCTTTCTTTGCAAACAGAATAGAAGGATGCTTATGAAAACACCATTTATCAGCCGAGAAGATTTGGAAACGATTGTTGCAGAGTTCCCGACTCCCTTTCACTTATATGATGAGAAGGGAATTCGCGAAAAAGCAAGAGCGGTCAACGAGGCCTTTTCCTGGAACGAGGGCTTTAAGGAATATTTTGCAGTCAAGGCCACCCCAACACCAGCCATCTTGAAAATCCTCAAAGAGGAAGGCTGTGGTGTGGACTGTTCCAGTTATGTGGAGCTCCTGATGAGCCATAAACTTGGATTTGCAGGTCCTGAGATCATGTTCTCATCAAACAATACACCAGACCAAGAGTATGCTTATGCGCGTGAATTGGGTGCAACCATTAACTTGGATGCCTTTGAAGACATTGCGCATCTGGAGCGAGCAGCAGGCATTCCAGAAATCATCTCTTGTCGTTACAATCCAGGAGGAGTCTTTGAATTAGGAACAGACATCATGGATAATCCTGGAGAGGCTAAGTTTGGGATGACCAAGGATCAACTCTTTGAAGCCTTTGCTGTTTTGAAGGAAAAAGGAGCTAGGACTTTTGGGATTCATTCCTTCCTAGCATCCAATACCGTCACCCATCTCTACTATCCAGAGTTGGCCCGCCAGCTCTTTGAATTAGCTGTGGAAATCAAAGAAAAATTGGGCATTTCACTAGACTTTATCAATCTTTCCGGCGGTATTGGTGTCAACTATCGCCCAGACCAGGAGCCAAATGATATCGCTGTGATTGGTGAGGGAGTTCGTAAGGTTTATGAGGAAGTCCTTACGCCAGCAGGTCTTGGTCAGGTTAAGATTTTCACCGAATTAGGCCGCTTTATGTTGGCACCTCATGGAGCTCTTGTCACAAGAGTCACTCATAAGAAAAAAACTTACCGTACCTATCTAGGTGTGGATGCATCAGCAGTCAACCTCATGCGCCCCGCCATGTATGGAGCCTACCACCATATCAGCAATCTGACCCATCCAGACGGACCAGTTGAGGTGGTAGATGTGGTTGGTTCACTCTGTGAAAACAATGATAAATTTGCAGTGAACCGCGAACTACCTCATACAGAAATCGGTGATTTACTGGTGATTCATGATACAGGTGCACATGGATTCTCCATGGGTTACCAGTACAATGCCAAACTACGCTCGGCAGAAATTCTCTATACCGAAGAAGGAAAAGCCCGCCAAATCCGCCGTGCAGAGCGTCCTGAGGACTATTTTGCAACCTTGTATGGTTTTGATTTTGAATCGGATCAGTAAAAGAAATTGAAAATGAAAGTGAAAAACAGATTGCTTTCTAAAAAATAGACAAAAAACCTTGTTTTTCATCTTACTCGTGATATAATAAAACTATAAAACGGTTTCAAGGAAGGTGACGATATGTCTGAAGAAACAATTGACTATGGACAAGTGACAGGAATGGTGCATTCGACAGAGAGTTTTGGGGCGGTAGATGGCCCTGGGATTCGTTTCATTGTCTTTTTGCAGGGTTGTCACATGCGTTGCCAGTACTGTCATAACCCTGATACATGGGCTATGGAGACCAATAAATCACGCGAACGGACAGTAGACGATGTCTTGGCAGAAGCCCTTCGCTACCGTGGTTTCTGGGGAGACAAGGGAGGAATCACTGTTAGTGGTGGAGAAGCCCTCTTACAGATTGATTTCCTAATTGCCCTCTTTACCAAGGCCAAAGAAAAAGGAATCCACTGTACCTTGGATACCTGTGCCCTTCCATTCCGTAATAAACCGCGTTATCTCGAAAAGTTTAATAAACTCATGGCGGTGACAGACTTGGTTCTCCTAGATATCAAGGAAATCAACGAAGAACAGCACAAGATTGTCACAAGTCAAACCAATAAAAACATCTTGGCTTGTGCCCAGTACCTATCAGATATTGGGAAGCCTGTTTGGATTCGCCACGTGCTGGTTCCAGGTTTGACGGACAGAGATGAGGACTTGATCGAACTCGGTAAGTTTGTCAAGACCCTTAAAAATGTTGACAAGTTTGAAATTCTACCTTATCACACGATGGGTGAGTTCAAGTGGCGTGAACTTGGAATTCCTTATTCGCTCGAAGGGGTTAAACCTCCAACAGCAGACCGTGTCAAGAATGCCAAGGAATTGATGGATACAGAAAGCTACCAAGACTACATGAAACGTGTTCATGGATAAAAAAGAAGCCTGATGGAGACATCGGGCTTTTGTGATGCAAAAAGACTTAGCCTTTCAGCTAAGCTTTTTCTTATTTTTTAGAATGTTGTTTACCAGCATTGCGTTTTTTATGTTTCTTATTGGTCATGATCGCAGTTGCTTGGTTTGGAGTGACATCTTTGCGTCCGCCTCCAGTTGAAAATGAACTTGCTTTTGGTGGATTCTTGGCAAATTCTTCACGAACTTTTTTGCGAAGTTTTGGACGAACAACATAGTTAACGATGAACTGTTGGAGAATCATCATGAAACCACCGACAACCCAGTAAAGCGTCACACTGGCTGGTGCGAAGAGGGAGAAGACGACAATCATGAGTGGACTCACGTAAATCATTCTTTTTAGTTGATCTCTTTGCATCTCGTCTTCTACTCCATGAAGTGAGAGGAGTGATTGGAGATAGTAGAGGATACCAGCGAAAGCGACAAGGAGCAGACTTGGTGAACCAAGATCGATACCCAAGAAGGTAGAGCTAGCTACTCCATCAGTGTATTGGGCTGCAAAGTAGATAGCAGAGAAGAAAGGCATTTGAATGAGGATAGGGAAACATCCTACTCCACCGAACACACTGATGCCATGTTCTTTCTGAGCATCCCAGAGAGCTTGTTGCGCTTCTAGTTTTTCTTCCTGAGTTGTTGCTTCTTTGAGGCGTGTTTGATGTGGCTCAAGGACATGTTTGAGGGCATTCATCTTTTCAGAGTGAAGCGTTGCCTTCCATGATTGGTAGATACCAAGTGGCAAGATAATCAAACGTACGATAATGGTTACGATAATGATAGCCACACCAAAGCCTAGACCTTTATCAGTAGCGAAGTACTTGATAGCTTCAGCCATAGGTGCTCCGATGGTATTCCAAATCAATCCTGTGGGTTGTCCTGTTGCTTTGTCTACTTGGACACAGCCTGTCAAGACGAGTAGCAAAGCCACTCCCATAGCAGAGAGGGCAAAACGTTTAATAGATTTCAATGTTTTCATTCCTTCTTTAAAAATTATACCTTTCTATTCTACTGTTTTTTTGTAAAATATACAATAGTTCTAGAGACCTAATTTGCGACTTTGAAGTCCGAATAGGATGAAAAGTTGCTCATTTGTACATCTAGATAGGTAACTTTTGAAAAAGGTGTCGGACCTTTTCGGATTTCTTGGATAAATTTTGCCATAGTGGCAGAGGAGTCTGCCTGAGCAAGAATTTCCACTGTGCCATCGTCGTTATTCCAGACACGACCAGTGATGCCACCGATTTCAAGAGCTAAAGTACAAACACCCCAGCGAAAACCAACACCCTGCACCCTGCCTTGGGCAATCATTCTAACCTTTTGCATACCAAACCCCTTTGATTGTGTTATAATATTTCTATGACTATTATAACCTCAAAAGCCAATTCTGTGGTAAAAAATGCCAAGAAATTACATCAAAAAAAATATCGAAAGTCTGCTTATTTGATTGAGGGCTGGCACTTGTTTGAAGAAGCTGTTCAAGCAGGAGTGACGATTGAAAAGGTCTTTGCCCTAGAAAGTTACCGAGATCAGCTAGCTGCTTTTCCTCAAACTATCTGGGTTTCAGAGGAGATTTTGCTGGATTTGGCAGATACGCAAACTCCTCAAGGGATTGTTGCAGTGATTCAAAAAGAAGAAGTGGGTCTGCCCGATCTTCGTCGGGGAAAGTTTTTATTTTTAGAAGATGTCCAAGATCCTGGGAACGTAGGTACCATGATTCGGACTGCGGATGCTGCAGGTTTTACAGGGGTTATTGTCTCAGACAAGTCAGCAGATATCTACAGTCTCAAGACCCTGCGATCCATGCAAGGAAGTCATTTTCATTTGCCCATCTATCGGATGTCTCTTGCTTCCTTTGTAGAAGAGGCAAAGAAGAGCAATTTGTCCATTCTAGCAACGACCTTATCCAAAGAATCCAAGGACTATCGTGAGCTTTCTCCCTTAGAAAACTTTGCTTTAGTCATGGGAAATGAAGGACAGGGGATTAGTTCTGTTATGGCTGAGAGTGCTGATCAGCTGGTTCACATTGGCATGAAAGGCCGAGCAGAAAGTCTCAACGTAGCAGTTGCAGCAGGCATTTTGATGTTTTATTTCAGCTAATTTATAAAATCTTTGTTATAATCAAGACATATTTATAGAAAAAGGAGAATCAGAATGAATCAAACGATTATTCAAGAACGTTCAGGTCTCAATCAATTTTACGCTAAGGTCTATGCTTTTGTAGGACTTGGGATTGGTCTATCGGCTCTCGTGTCAGCTTTGATGTTGACAGTCTTTCAGGCCCAATTGGTCTACTTTTTAATGCATGGCCGTCTCTGGTTGATGATTGCAACTTTTGCAGAACTTGCTCTAGTCTTTGTTGCAAGTAGCATGGCTGCAAAAAATAGCCCAGCAGCTCTCCCAGTATTTTTAGTTTATTCTGTTTTAAATGGATTTACGCTCAGTTTTGTCGTAGCCTTCTATACACCTGGGACCGTCTTATCAGCCTTTGTATCCAGCGCCCTTCTCTTCTTTGTCATGGCGGCAATCGGAATTTTCACTAAGAAAGATTTGAGTGGAATGGGACGAGCTTTGATGGCAGCGCTTGTTGGTCTCATCATTGCCATGGTTGTGAATCTATTTTTAGCCAATAGTTTCTTTGACTACATGATTAGTATTGCCATGGTCTTGGTCTTCTCAGGTTTGATTGCTTGGGACAACCAAAAGATTCGCTATGTTTACGAGCAGTCGCGAGGACAAGTAGCGACAGGTTGGGTCATCTCGATGGCGCTCAGCATCTATCTAGACTTTATCAACCTCTTCCTTAGCATCTTACGTATCTTTGGTCGAAACGATTAATGAATGTCAGAGTCAGTGTTCAAAAGAGCACTGACTTTTTCTTATTTACTCTTTTCTTTTCTTGGAAATAGGTGTATAATGCTTTTAACTAATTTTTGAGGAGCTGTTTATGAAGAAAAGTTTTATTCATCAACAAGAAGAAATTTCCTTTGTCAAAAACACTTTTACCCAGTATTTGAAAGATAAGTTAGAAGTTGTTGAAGTTCAAGGTCCTATCTTGAGCAAGGTCGGAGATGGGATGCAGGACAACCTGTCAGGTGTCGAAAATCCAGTATCTGTCAAGGTTTTGCAGATTCCAGATGAAACCTATGAAGTCGTTCACTCACTTGCCAAATGGAAACGCCACACCTTAGCTCGCTTTGGTTTTGGTGAAGGTGAAGGTCTGTTTGTTCATATGAAGGCCCTTCGTCCAGACGAAGATTCGCTCGATGCGACTCACTCTGTTTATGTGGACCAGTGGGATTGGGAGAAGGTTATCCCAAATGGTCAACGCAATATCGCCTATCTCAAAGAAACTGTTGAAAAGATTTACAAGGCTATTCGTCTGACAGAGCTAGCAGTAGAAGCTCGCTATGATATCGAATCGATCTTGCCAAAACAAATCACCTTTATCCATACAGAAGAGTTGGTAGAACGTTACCCAGACTTGACACCAAAAGAGCGTGAAAATGCGATCTGTAAAGAGTTTGGTGCAGTCTTCTTGATTGGTATCGGTGGCGAGTTGCCTGATGGCAAACCTCATGACGGCCGCGCACCTGACTACGATGACTGGACAACAGAGTCTGAAAATGGCTACAAGGGGTTGAATGGCGATATTCTCGTTTGGAACGAATCTCTTGGTTGTGCCTTTGAACTTTCATCAATGGGGATTCGGGTAGATGAGGATACCCTTCGTCGCCAAGTGGCTCTTACAGGAGACGAAGATCGTCTTGAGCTGGAATGGCATAAAGCTCTGCTTAACGGCCTTTTCCCACTGACAATTGGTGGAGGTATCGGACAGTCTCGGATGGCCATGTTCCTTCTTCGTAAGAAACACATCGGAGAGGTTCAGACCAGTGTTTGGCCTCAAGAAGTTCGCGATACTTACGAAAATATTTTGTAGAGAATCGAACCGCAAGGTTCGGTTTTCTTTCTCTTTTTGCCTATAATTTGGTATAATAAACGGTATGAAAATCGTATCAGGAATCTACGGAGGGCGTCCCCTCAAGACGCTAGAAGGCAAGACGACGAGGCCGACATCAGATAAGGTGCGTGGAGCTATCTTTAACATGATAGGTCCCTATTTTGAGGGTGGTCGTGTCTTGGATCTCTATGCTGGCAGTGGTGGTCTGTCTATTGAAGCTGTGTCAAGAGGGATGTCTCATGCTGTCTTAGTGGAACGGGATCGAAAGGCACAAGCTATCATCGCTGAAAATATCCAAATGACCAAGGAAGTTTCCAAATTTCAGCTCTTAAAGATGGAGGCTGAACGGGCCTTGGAGCAAGTGAAAGGTCCCTTTGACCTGGTCTTTTTGGACCCGCCCTATGCCAAGGAACAAATCGTTGCAGATATCGAAAAAATGGCAGAAAGAAACCTTTTCTCCGAAGAGGTCATGGTTGTCTGCGAAACCGATAAGTCTGTGGAACTTCCAGAAGAAATCGCCTGCTTAGGCATCTGGAAGGAAAAAATATATGGGATTAGTAAGGTGACAGTCTATGTCAGATAAAATTGGATTATTTACAGGATCATTTGATCCGATGACAAATGGACATCTGGATATCATTGAACGTGCCAGCAAACTCTTTAATAAGCTCTATGTCGGGGTTTTCTACAATCCCCATAAACAAGGTTTTCTCCCTGTTGAAAATCGCAAACGAGCAGTCGAAAAATCTGTGGCGCATTTAGATAATGTAGAGGTCCTGGCTTCTCACGACCAATTAGTCGTCGATGTTGCAAGGAGACTGGGGGCCAAAACCCTTGTCCGTGGCTTGCGAAATGCCACCGACTTGCAATATGAGGCTAGTTTTGACTACTACAATCATCAACTGGCTCCAGAAATCGAAACCATTTACCTATATAGTCGCCCAGAGCATCTTTATATTAGCTCTTCGGCCGTGAGAGAACTTCTGAAGTTTGGTCAGGAGATTCAGCAATATGTCCCAAACAGTGTTGTGGAGGAATTAGAACATGAAGAAAAAAACTAGATGGCCCTTATATGTCATCCTAGCACTAGTATTGACTTTTTTAGCCTTTGTAGTACCTTTACCATACTACATAGAAGTTCCAGGTGGAGCGGAAGATATTCGTCGCGTTTTGAAAGTCAATGAAACAGAAGACACAGAAGCAGGAGCTTACCAGTTTGTAACAGTCGGCATTCGACACGCAACCCTGTCGCATCTTGTCTATGCTTGGTTAACACCTTTCACGGATATTAGAAGTGCCAAGGAGACTACGGGTGGCTCTACGGATGCGGAATTTATGCGGATCAATCAGTTCTACATGCAAACTTCTCAAAACATGGCCAAGTATCAAGGACTGAAGACGGCTGGCAAGGATATCGAACTCAAGTACCTGGGAGTTTATGTCTTAACTGTGACGGACAATTCAACTTTTAAGGGCATTCTGAACATTGCAGACACCGTGACGGCTGTTAATGACAAAACATTTGATAGTTCAAAAGACTTGGTCGACTATGTTAATTCTCAACAATTAGGGGATACGGTCAAGGTAACCTATGAAGAAGACGGAAAAGTCAAGTCTGCTGAAGGTAAAATTATCACTCTCGAAAACGGGAAAAACGGGATTGGGATTGGTTTGATTGACCGTACGGAAGTGACCAGTGATGTTCCCATTCGCTTTTCAACAGCTGGTATCGGCGGGCCAAGCGCCGGTCTCATGTTTAGCCTAGCTATTTACACCCAGATAGCAGATCCAGGACTTCGTAATGGTCGCGTCGTTGCGGGAACGGGAACCATTGATCGCGATGGAAATGTTGGCGACATCGGTGGAATTGACAAAAAAGTAGTTGCAGCCTCTCGTCAGGGAGCCAACATCTTTTTTGCTCCTGACAATCCAGTCACTGAGGAAGCAAAAAAAGCAGATCCCAATTCGAAAAGCAACTATGAAACAGCCCTAGAAGCTGCTAAAACGATCAAAACAGAGATGAAAATCGTTCCCGTTAAGACCTTGCAGGATGCGATTGATTACCTTAAAAACAATCCCTAATTCGTAGAAAAATTGAAAACTAGCGCGCAAGCGGATAAGATGGTATAATAGTCAAATGGTTCAATTATTATTCACTCTAAGTAGTCATATACTCTTTATTTATTTGAGTTTTTACCTTTTGAAGGATCTTGTGAGATGGGAAAAGGTTTTAAAAGTAACCGCTACTAACACAAAAAAGGTTCGTTTGTTGGTAGGCTTCTTTAGTATGGTAATGGGGTACATCTTGAGTTCATTCTTTATCAGTTTGTACCAACTGTGGCAAGAAGCGCTTAGAGGACTATTATAAAATCAAAAGTAAAGGAAACAACTATGGAAAAAATTGTGGTTCAAGGCGGAGATAATCGTCTGGTCGGGAGTGTAACGATCGAGGGAGCAAAGAATGCAGTCTTACCTTTGTTGGCAGCGACTATTCTAGCAAGCAAGGGGAAGACAGTCTTGCAGAACGTCCCAATCTTGTCAGATGTTTTCACCATGAATCAAGTAGTTCGTGGTCTGAATGCCAAGGTGGACTTTGATGAGGAAGCTCATGTTGTCGAGGTTGATGCGACTGGTGATATCACGGAGGAAGCTCCATACAAGTATGTCAGCAAGATGCGCGCATCGATCGTTGTCTTGGGGCCAATCCTTGCTCGTGTAGGACATGCCAAAGTTTCTATGCCAGGGGGATGTACCATCGGGAGTCGTCCAATCGACCTCCACCTCAAAGGTTTGGAAGCTATGGGGGCAAAGATCACCCAGACAGCTGGTTACATCGAAGCTAAGGCAGAACGCCTGCATGGCGCTCATATCTACATGGACTTTCCTAGTGTTGGTGCAACACAAAACCTGATGATGGCAGCGACTCTAGCTGATGGTGTGACGGTCATTGAAAATGCTGCGCGTGAGCCGGAAATTGTTGACCTCGCTATTCTCCTTAATGAAATGGGAGCCAAGGTCAAGGGAGCTGGTACTGAAACAATCACAGTAACTGGTGTCGAGGAACTCCATGGTACGACTCACAGTGTCGTACAGGACCGTATCGAAGCCGGAACCTTTATGGTGGCTGCAGCTATGACAGGTGGGGATGTTCTCGTTCGTGATGCAGTCTGGGAACACAATCGCCCCTTAATCTCAAAACTACTTGAAATGGGTGTTGAAGTGACAGAGGAATCTGAGGGTATTCGTGTTCGTTCTCAACTTGAAAATCTCAAGGCTGTTCATGTAAAAACCTTGCCACATCCAGGATTTCCAACAGATATGCAGGCACAATTTACAGCTCTGATGACAGTCGCAAAAGGGGAATCCACCATGGTGGAAACGGTGTTTGAGAATCGCTTCCAACACTTGGAGGAAATGCGCCGTATGGGCTTGCATTCAGAGATTATCCGTGACACAGCTCGTATTGTAGGGGGGCAGGCTTTACAGGGGGCAGAAGTTTTATCAACGGACCTTCGCGCTAGTGCTGCTTTGATTTTGACAGGTTTGGTGGCGCAAGGAGAAACAGTTGTCGGTAAACTAGTCCACCTTGATAGAGGTTATTACCGCTTCCATGAGAAGCTAGCTCAGTTAGGAGCGAAGATTCAGCGAATCGAGGCAAATGATGAAGAAGAATAAAAACTTACGCTATGTACTCCGTCGTTTATTGCTGATTTTTATCGTACTATTGCTAGGCTTTCTGGCTTTAGGAATCGGCTTGATGGTAGGCTATGGAATCCTAGGAAAGGGACAGGATCCATGGGCTATCTTGTCTCCAGCAAAGTGGCAGGAATTGATTAGCAAATTTACAGGAAATTAGACTGGGAGACCAGTCTTTTTCTAAAGAAATAAGGAGAAAAATGGACAAAAAAACAAGACAAGCTCTGATAGGATTACTTCTATTCTTACTCTTGGCTGCTGGAAGCTACTACATCAAGCAGATGCAGTCAGTACCAAATAGCCCTAGAACCAAGGTTAGTCAGAAAAAACAAGCTTCAGAAGCACCCAGTCAGGAGCTAGCTGAAAGTGTCTTAACTGAGT
This sequence comes from Streptococcus sp. GMD3S, assembly GCF_000298695.2. Lineage (GTDB taxonomy): Bacteria > Bacillota > Bacilli > Lactobacillales > Streptococcaceae > Streptococcus. Next base: position 54,543 of record NZ_AJRC02000004.1, read on the forward strand.
CAATCAAAAATCAAATCAAGGGGGGGCTCGAGTGGAATGGAGCAGGGGCCTTCATTGTCAATGGCAATAAAACCAATCTAGATGCCAAGGTTTCTAGCAAACCCTATGCGGATAATAAGACAAAGATAGTTGGAAAAGAAACAGTCCCGACTGTTGCCAATGCCATCTTATCCAAAGCGACTCGGCAGTATAAGAACCGTGAAGAAACAGGCAACGGCTCAACCTCCTGGACGCCACCAGGATGGCATCAGGTCAAGAATCTAAAGGGAGCCTATACACACGCAGTAGATAGGGGGCACTTATTGGGTTATGCCTTGATAGGTGGGTTAGATGGCTTTGATGCTTCTACCAGCAATCCCAAGAACATTGCAGTTCAGACAGCTTGGGCCAACCAGGCTCAGGCTGAAGATTCGACAGGGCAGAACTACTATGAGAGTTTGGTCAGAAAAGCCTTGGACCAGAATAAGAGAGTCCGTTATCGGGTAACTCTCCACTATGCTACAAATGAGGACCTAGTTCCATCGGCTTCACAAATTGAAGCCAAGTCTTCGGATGGCGAATTGGAATTCAACGTCCTGATTCCAAATGTTCAAAAGGGAATCCAGCTTGATTACCAAACGGGTCAAGTAACAGTGACGGATTAGAAACAATAGATACAATAAAAAAACAGCTCCTTTGTCTTCTAGAGGCAGGGGAGTTGTTCTTTAAATGAAAAATAATGTGAATCCTGATCGATTTTATGATATAATGGAACACAAGATACTATTTTAGGAGAAGGACTATGGAAGACCCGAGCAGTCAGAATTTGTTGCTACAGTTTGTATTGTTATTTATCTTGACCTTGTTAAATGCTTTTTTCTCAGCCACTGAAATGGCGATGGTGTCACTAAACCGTTCCCGAGTGGAACAAAAGGCAGAAGAGGGAGACAAACGTTACATTCGTTTGTTAAAGGTACTTGAAAATCCTAACCACTTTTTATCAACAATTCAAGTTGGTATCACGTTAATTACCATCTTGTCAGGGGCTAGTTTAGCAGACACTCTAGGACGCGAAATCGCATCTTGGATAGGAAATAGTGAAACAGCTTACGCTATTGCAAGTTTTCTATCTTTAGCGTTTTTGACCTATATTTCTATTGTTTTTGGGGAACTCTATCCCAAGAGAATCGCTCTAAATCTGAAAGATACCTTGGCCATCCGAACCGCACCAGTCATTATTGGCTTGGGGAAAATTGTCAGTCCCTTTGTCTGGTTGTTATCTGCTTCAACCAATCTCTTGAGTCGTTTAACGCCAATGACCTTTGATGATGCGGATGAAAAAATGACTCGAGATGAAATTGAGTACATGTTGACCAAAAGTGAGGAAACTTTGGATGCAGACGAAATCGAGATGTTACAAGGGATCTTCTCTCTAGATGAGCTGATGGCGAGAGAAGTCATGGTTCCTCGGACAGATGCCTTTATGGTGGATATTCAGGATGATAGTCAAACCATTATCCAAAGTATTCTAAAGCAAAATTTCTCACGTATCCCTGTTTATGATGGGGATAAGGACAATGTGATTGGTTTGATTCATACCAAGCGTTTGCTAAACGCTGCCTATGCAGATGGCTTTGAAAATATTGTCTGGAAGAAGATCTTACAAGATCCACTCTTTGTTCCTGAAACTATTTTTGTGGATGACTTGCTAAAAGAATTGCGAAATACCCAAAGACAAATGGCCATTTTGCTCGATGAATATGGTGGTATGGCTGGTTTGGTAACTCTGGAAGATCTTTTAGAAGAGATTGTCGGTGAGATTGATGACGAGACCGATAGGGCAGAAATCGAAGTCCATCAAATCGGTGAGGACACCTATATTGCACAGGGAACCATGAATCTTAACGACTTCAATAACTACTTTGGTGTCGAACTAGAAAGCGATGATGTGGATACCATCGCCGGTTATTATTTGACGGGTGTTGGAACGATTCCAACAACTGAGAAAATCAGTTATGAACTGGTCAGTCAAAACAAACAAATTGTCCTGACCAATGATAAGGTGAAAAATGGACGTGTTACCAAGGTAAAAGTTCAAATCACAGAACTAGAACCTGAAGAAGAAACAGAATAAAGCAGTGACTTGAGTCACTGCTTTATATTTCCCCAAATCCGCCCCAAAAGTTTTTCGAAGTTATCCGTATTTATCTGAAGAAAAAATAAAAAAAGCCCGTTTTTCGGGCTTTTCATTCGGTTAATTCCTGTTAATTCAGGTACTGAAAGGCGGTAGACGGATTTGAACCGACGATCAAGCTTTTGCAGAGCCGTGCCTTACCACTTGGCTATACCGCCTCAACGTTTATTATTATACCTTGAAAATCATTTCCCGTCAATAGTTTCTTATTCTAAAATCCAATTTAAGAAAACAGATGATGATCGAAGAAGTGAGAAAAAGCTTTTAAAAATCCTCTTCTGAAGAAGATCAGACTAGAAAGTATTTCTTGCAGAAACAAACAAAGAATGCAAGAATTTTGACAAATAGAAGTTTTTTGAGGAAATGCGCCTAAATATTCTGAAAATTCGTTTACTTTTTAAAAAATATATGTTATAATTTCCAATAAGCCTAAATTTTTCAAGAGGAGTTAAAAACATGAAAAAAAGTAGAGTATTTGTTGCAGCAGGTGTTGCTTTATTAGCAGCAGGAGTACTAGCTGCTTGCGGTTCTTCAAAATCATCTGATTCAACAGCGCCAAAAAATTATGGTTATGTTTATACAGCTGACCCAGAAACGTTGGATTACCTCATTTCAGGGAAACAAAGTACTAAGGTCGCCACTTCAAATGGTATCGACGGTCTTTTCACAAACGACAAGTATGGGAATTTAGTTCCTGCAGTTGCAGAAGACTGGTCCGTTTCAAAAGATGGTTTGACTTATACCTACAAGATTCGTAAAGGTGTCAAATGGATGACATCTGATGGCGAAGAGTATGCTGAAGTAACAGCCAAAGACTTTGTAAATGGTTTGAAACACGCAGCTGACAATAAATCAGCAGCTAAGTATCTAGCAGAAGATTCAGTTAAAGGTCTAGCTGACTATATAGCTGGAAACAATAAAGATTTTGCTTCAGTCGGTGTAAAAGCAGTTGATGATTATACCCTTGAATACACTTTGAACAAACCAGAACCATACTGGAACTCTAAGCTGGCCTACTCAATCTTCTGGCCATTGAACGAAGAATTTGAAAAATCAAAAGGATCTGATTTTGGTAAAGCGACTGACCCTACATCATTGCTTTACAATGGACCATTCTTGCTGAGAGGTTTGACTGCTAAGTCATCTATCGAATTTGTGAAGAATGAAAACTATTGGGACAAAGACAATGTTCATCTTGATAAAGTAACACTTGCTTACTATGATGGTTCTGATCAAGAATCAATTGAACGTAACTTTACAAGTGGAGCTTATAGCTATGCTCGCCTTTTCCCTACAAGTTCGAACTACTCTAAAGTTGAAGAGACCTACAAGGACAATATCTACTACAATCCATCAGGACCTGGTATCGGTGGTTTGGGTGTGAACATTGACCGTCAAGGATACAAATACACTTCTAAGACAACTGATGAAGAGAAGACTTCTACTAAGAAAGCCCTTCTTAACAAGGACTTCCGTCAGGCTTTGAACTTTGCCTTTGACCGTACTTCGTACTCAGCACAAATTAATGGTAAGGAAGGCGCTCCTCTTGCAGTTCGTAACCTCTTTGTGAAACCAGACTTTGTCTCTGCAGGCGAAAAAACTTTCGGTGACTTGGTAACTGAAAAGATGGCTGCTTACGGTGATGAATGGAAGAATGTAAGCTTTGCGGATGGTCAAGATGGACTTTTCAACGCCGATAAAGCCAAAGCAGAATTTGCGAAAGCTAAAACAGCATTGGAAGCAGAAGGTGTGAAATTCCCTATCCACTTGGATATCCCAGTAGACCAAACATCTAAAAACTATATCGCACGTATTCAATCCTTCAAACAATCCGTTGAGACAGTACTTGGAGAAGAAAACGTAGTCATCGATATCCAACAAATCACTACAGATGAACTACAGAATATTACATACTATGCAGCAAGCGCTGCGGCAGAAGATTGGGATCTCTCAGGTGCTGTTGGATGGAACCCAGACTATGAAGATCCATCAACTTACCTTGATATCTTGAAGACAACGAATGCTGAACAAACTAAAACATACATGGGTTATGAAGGTGCAGATAATGCTGCAGCAGCTCAAGTTGGTTTGAAAGAATACGATAAGTTGGTTGATGAAGCAGGAAAAGAAACAAGTGACTTGAATGTTCGTTATGAAAAATACGCGGCTGCCCAAGCTTGGTTGACAGATAGTTCACTCTTCTTGCCAGCTATGTCATCAAGTGGTGCTGCACCAATCATTTCTCGTGTTGTCCCATTCTCTGCATCTTACAGTCAATCTGGAGATAAGGGCTCAGACGTATACTTCAAGTATATTCAGTTACAAGACAAGGTTGTAACAAAAGCTGACTATGAACAAGCTCGTGAAAAATGGCTCAAAGAGAAAAAAGAATCAAACGAAAAAGTTCAAAAAGAATTGACAAATCACGTTAAATAAATAACTCTCAAGAGAACTTTCTCTCCATGAGGAGAAGGTTCTTTTGGGATTTTAAAAGGAAACGATATGAAGAAATATATTTTTATGCGTGTATTGCGTTCATTGTTGTCTATTTTCTTGGTGACAACATTGACCTACACAATTATCTATACGATGGTTCCTCGAAAATTGATTTTCAAGCAGGATACCAACTATAACAAGATTGCAACGACGCCGGACAAGCGGGATAATTATGAAAATACCGTTTATGAGCGGATGGGCTATATCGAGTACTACGATACCAAGGAGTTGCAAGAAAAAGCTAGCACGATAGACTCATCTGTAACAGTAGATGCCAATGATACCAACAAGGCAATCTACGAAAAATACATCAACCAACTAGGAAATGGTTGGACACTTGGTGTGTTCTCAGAAAGTGGTCAATTCTATGCTACGCGTGAAATTCCAATTTTTGAACGTGTTTTCAAATTCTATTCCAACTTGATTGATATTGATCATCCAAACAAGATTCAAGACCCTGAAAATCCAAACTTGCAACGTTATCTTCGTTTTGAAAATGACCCTGCTATCGGTTGGTCATTGGTTGGTTCAGGTACAAAACATAAATACCTTTTGTATTTCAACAATCAATTCCCATTTGTACACCAAAACTTTGTGAACATTAACTTGGGTGACTCTTACCCAACTTATGCAAACACACCAGTGCTTCAAGTTATCACACAAGGTCAGGGACAAACTAAGACATCAGAAGTTCAATTCCCTACAGGTAAAAAGACTTCATCTGTAGATATTTACTCTCGTACCTACAAATCTCCAAGTCAAGCAGATGCGCGTGAAGTAGCCAACTATGGTAAAGACGATCCATATACAGCTACAGAAAGCAATTATCAATACCCATCAATGATCGCAAGCTCAGCGGTTGCTGGTTTGATTGGTTTGATTATTTCGTATGCGATTGCGATTCCACTTGGATCTGCCATGGCTCGTCACAAGAATACTTGGATTGATAGCTTCTCGACAGGTGCTCTAACCTTCTTGCTTGCACTTCCAACGATTGCCTTGGTTTATATCGTGCGCTTGATTGGATCATCTATCGGTCTGCCAGATTCATTTCCTATCTTGGGAGCTGGGGACTGGCGTTCATATGTCTTGCCAGCAGTCATTCTAGGTTTGCTGGGTGCACCAAGTACAGCTATCTGGATTCGTCGTTACATGATCGACTTGCAATCTCAGGACTTCGTTCGTTTTGCTCGTGCAAAAGGTTTGTCTGAAAAAGAAATTTCAAATAAACACATCTTTAAAAATGCCATGGTTCCTTTGGTTTCAGGTATTCCTGGTGCCGTAATCGGGGTTATCGGTGGTGCAACATTGACAGAAACGGTCTTCGCTTTCCCAGGTATGGGTAAAATGTTGATTGACTCTGTTAAGGCATCAAACAACTCAATGGTAGTTGGTCTTGTCTTCATCTTCACATGTATTTCTATCTTCTCACTCTTTGTAGGGGATATCTGGATGACCATGCTTGATCCACGTATTAAATTGACAGAGAAAGGAGGCAAATAATGTCAACAATCGGAAAAGAAAAATTTCAGTTCGTAAAACGTGACGATTTTGCCTCTGAAACAATTGACGCCCCTGCCTATTCATACTGGGGTTCTGTATTTAGACAATTTCTAAAGAAAAAATCAACAGTCCTTATGTTGGGGATTTTGGTTGCCATTATCTTGATGAGCTTTATTTACCCAATGTTCTCAGATTTTGACTTCAACGATGTAAGTAAGGTCAATGACTTCTCTGCTCGTTTTATCAAGCCCAATGCTGAACATTGGTTTGGTACAGATAGCAATGGTAAATCCTTGTTTGACGGGGTTTGGTTTGGTGCGCGTAATTCAATTCTTATCTCTGTAATTGCCACTTTTATCAACCTTGTGATCGGGGTTATTGTTGGTGGAATTTGGGGAATTTCAAAATCCGTTGACCGCGTCATGATGGAAGTTTATAACATTATTTCAAACATTCCGTCTCTCTTGATTGTCATTGTCTTGACTTACTCAATTGGTGCTGGTTTCTGGAATTTGATTTTTGCCATGAGTGTGACAACTTGGATTGGGATTGCTTATATGATTCGTATCCAAATCATGCGTTACCGTGACTTGGAATACAACCTTGCTTCTCAAACACTTGGGACACCAACCTTTAAAATCATCGTTAAAAATATCATGCCACAATTGGTATCCGTTATTGTTTCTACGATGACCTTGATGTTGCCAAGCTTCATCTCTTATGAAGCCTTCCTTTCCTTCTTTGGATTGGGATTGCCTGTAACAGTGCCAAGTTTGGGACGTTTGATCTCAGATTACTCACAAAACGTTACGACCAACGCTTACTTATTCTGGATTCCGTTGACAACCTTGATCTTGGTGTCCCTATCTCTCTTCGTTGTTGGTCAAAACCTAGCGGATGCTAGTGATCCACGTACACATAGATAGGAGTAGACATGACAAAAGAAAATAATGTAATTTTGACTGCTCGTGATATTGTCGTGGAATTTGACGTTCGTGACAAAGTTCTGACAGCTATCCGAGGAGTTTCTCTGGACCTGATTGAAGGGGAAGTTCTTGCCTTGGTAGGTGAGTCCGGTTCTGGTAAATCTGTTTTAACAAAAACCTTTACAGGGATGTTAGAAGACAATGGACGTATTGCCCAAGGAAGCATCGACTATCGTGGACAAGACTTGACCGCTCTTACTTCTAACAAGGAATGGGAGAAGATTCGTGGTGCTAAAATTGCGACTATCTTCCAAGACCCTATGACAAGTTTGGACCCAATCAATACAATCGGTAGCCAAATCACTGAAGTTATCGTTAAACACCAAGGGAAAACAGCTAAGGAAGCCAAAGAGATGGCAATCGACTATATGAATAAGGTCGGAATTCCAGACGCTGAAAAACGTTTTGATGAGTATCCTTTCCAATATTCTGGAGGGATGCGTCAACGTATCGTTATCGCGATTGCCCTTGCCTGTCGTCCAGATATCTTGATCTGTGACGAGCCAACAACGGCCCTTGACGTTACCATTCAAGCGCAAATCATTGATTTGCTTAAAACCTTGCAAAATGAGTACCACTTTACCATTATCTTTATCACCCATGACCTTGGTGTGGTAGCAAGTATTGCCGATAAGGTAGCGGTTATGTATGCTGGTGAAATTGTAGAATACGGAACTGTTGAGGAAGTCTTCTACGACCCACGTCATCCATATACTTGGAGTCTCTTGTCTAGCTTGCCTCAGCTTGCTGACGATAAAGGGGAATTGTACTCTATCCCAGGAACACCACCGTCTCTTTATACTGAGTTGAAAGGTGATGCCTTTGCCCTTCGTTCAGATTATGCTATGCAAATTGACTTTGAACAGAAAGCACCTCAGTTTTCAGTCACGGATACCCACTGGGCTAAGACTTGGTTGCTTCATGAGAATGCTCCTAAAGTTGAAAAACCTGGAGTCATTGCAGATTTGCATGACAAGATTCGTGATAAAATGGGCTTTGCTCATCTAGAAGACTAGGAGGAAGGAAATGTCTGAAAAATTAGTAGAAATTAAAGATTTAGAAATTTCCTTCGGTGAAGGAAGTAAGAAGTTTGTCGCGGTTAAAAACGCCAACTTCTTTATCAACAAGGGAGAAACCTTCTCTCTTGTAGGTGAGTCTGGTAGTGGGAAAACAACCATTGGTCGTGCTATTATTGGTCTAAATAATACTAGTAAAGGTGAAATCATCTTTGATGGTCATAAAATTAATGGGAAAAAATCTCATAAGGAATCATCAGACTTGATCCGTCGCATCCAGATGATTTTCCAGGACCCTGCAGCCAGCTTGAATGAGCGTGCAACAGTTGACTATATCATCTCTGAAGGTCTTTACAACTATCACTTGTTTAAAGATGAAGAAGATCGAAAAGAAAAAGTTCAAAAGATGATTCATGAAGTTGGACTTTTGAAAGAACACTTGACCCGTTACCCACACGAGTTTTCTGGTGGTCAACGCCAGCGTATCGGGATTGCCCGTGCTCTTGTGATGGAACCTGATTTCGTTATTGCGGATGAGCCAATTTCAGCCTTGGACGTATCAGTGCGTGCGCAAGTCTTGAACTTGCTCAAGAAGTTCCAAAAAGAGTTGGGCTTGACCTATCTCTTTATCGCCCATGACTTGTCAGTTGTTCGCTTTATCTCAGATCGTATCGCGGTTATCTATAAGGGAGTTATCGTCGAAGTGGCGGAGACAGAGGAGTTGTTTAACAATCCTGTCCACCCATACACTCAAGCGCTTCTATCTGCTGTACCGATTCCAGATCCAATCTTGGAACGCAAGAAGGTCTTGAAAGTTTACGATCCTGACCAACATGACTATGAGACAGACAAGCCATCTATGGTAGAAATTCGTCCAGGTCACTATGTTTGGGCCAATCAAGCAGAAGTTGCTCGATACAAAGAAGCTCTTAAAAAATAAACAGACTAGGAGAGGGCCGAAAGGTCTTCTCATTTTTAATAGAAAAAATTCCCCTTCTACTAGCTTGTAAAAGGGGAATTGTATTATCATTAACGTTTAGACCAGGTACGTTTCATAAAGAGTAGCAAAATTGGGTATATCTCTAAACGACCTGCAATCATTGCAAAGGAGAGTAGGATTTTAGAGATGGGACTAAAGATGGCAAAACTCGAGGTTGTACCTAGAATAGGTCCGATATTGTTAAAACAGCTGAAGACCGCACTGGTCACGACTAGAAAATCATTGCTATCAAGACTGACGATAAAGATGAGGGAGAGAATAATCATCATATAGATAGCAAAATATTTAAGAATCTTGTGCTGGGTATCCTTATCAATCACAGTTTTATTGACGTGTAGAGTCAAAACACGGTGAGGGGATAAGGTGGACAAAATCTGATTTTTTGCGATTTTAGAGAGGATAAGTCCTCTGATCACCTTAAGACCACCTGCAGTTGAGCCAGCTGATCCACCGATTCCCATGAGGAAGAGGAGGATAAATTGGGAGAAGAGGGGCCAGTTGGTAATATCTCCGTAACCAAAACCTGTTGTCGTGATGATATTGGAAACCTGGAAGAAGGCCATTTCAACACTCTTAGAGACACCTTGATAGAGGTGGAGTGTATTAAGCGTAATCAAGCCTGTAGAAACTAGGACAATGATGATATATGCTCGTAGTTCTTCATCTCCCAAGAAAGCCTTAACCCGACGGAGCATGAGGTAGTAGTAGAGATTGAAGTTAACTCCAAAAACCAGAACTCCGATACTAACTAGATAGGTGATGAGCGAGCTACCATAGTGGGCAATTCCGTCGTTATAGACGGTAAAGCCCCCAGTTCCTGCCGTTCCCATAGCGATGACAAAACTATCATAGAGAGGCATGCCTGCTAGATAGTAGATAACCACAAAAAGGGAGAAGAGAGCCAGATAAAGCAGATAGAGAATCTGGGCAGTGTTTTTTAGCTTGGATACGACCTTGCCAAAGACAGGTCCAGGGACCTCAGCCTTCATCACCTCCAAGTGGCTATTCTTGGCATTGTCCATAATGGCAAGTGCAAAGACGAGTACCCCCATCCCTCCGATCAAGTGGGTGAAACTTCGCCAGAAGAGGAGGGAACGAGTGAGAACGGAAACATCGTTCAGAATAGTTGCTCCTGTAGTCGTAAATCCAGAACTGATTTCAAAGAAGGCATCGATGACGCTGGGGATTTGTCCTGAAAAGACAAAGGGGAGGCCGCCAAAGAAAGACCATAAAATCCAACAGAGGGCAACAATTAAGACCCCTTCCTTGGCATAAATCCGTTGATTTTTCGGTTTCCGTAAAACGCCTAGACCACCGAGAAGGACTAAAATGCCAATCGTAGAAAAGAGAGCGATAAATACTTGATTGGATTCTTGGTAATAGATCGCTACACTAACAGGGACTAGGAGAAGAACAGCCTCAATCAAGAGAAGTTTTGAGAGGAGGTAACGAATCATACTTTTATTCATTTTTTACCTCTCAATCAAATCATAGATTTTGGTGATGTTTGGCAATAAGGTCGTCACGAGTAACTTGTCTCCCACCTCAAGTATATCCTCTCCAGTAGGGAAGATTGTTTTTCCTTTTCGGATAATGGCTGCGATGAGAACCTCTTTTTTCAATTTCAACTGTGATAGAGGTTTGGCAGTCATTTTATTAGCTTCCTTGATTTGGAATTGGAGAGTTTCAATTTGACCGTTTGCTAGATGGTGCATGGCTTGAAGGTCTGAGTACTGAGCGTTTACTCGACCACGGATAAAGTGCATAATGGTATCTACTGCGATGCTTTTTGGTGTGATGATACTTGAAAAATCAGGTGCGTGGATAATCTCTAGAAGGCTTGTTCGGTTGACCTTGGTGATATTCTTATGGACGCCAACACGGTCAAGAAACATAGAAGTGATGATATTTTCCTCATCAACTCCAGTCAAGGTTGCGACTGCGTCATAGTGGGGAGCACTTTCTTCCAGCAAAATGTCTTTTGCAGTTCCATCTCCTTGGACAATATAGAGATTGGGGAACTTTTCACTGAAGAAACGAGCTCTTTCAGGATTGATCTCGATGACCTTGGTATCAATGCGACTGTCTTTTAAAATCCCTAGTAGATAATAAGCAATCTTTCCAGCTCCAACGATAAGTAAGCTTTTAACTGCGCGAGATTTAAAATAGTTATGGAAAAGCATCATATCTACACGATTTCCCGTAACAAAAATCCTATCCTTGTCTTGGATAGTAACATCACCACTTGGAATCATCAGTTGATGATCTCTCTCCATAGCACAGACAATGATATTGCCAAACTTTTTACGGAAGTCTGAGATTGGCATTTGACAAAGACCGCTAGAATCCTTGACAACAAACTCCATGAGACTGACCCGACCTCCAGCAAATCGTTCGACAGAGAGGGCATTAGGGAAATCAATGATATTTGAGATCGCACGCGCTGCTAGGAGTTCTGGATTAACGATAAGTGAAAATCCAAGAATATTTTTCTCTTTAAAATAGGCATTAGAGTATTCAGGATTTCGCACCCGAACGATGGTTTCTTTAGCCCCCATTTTTTTAGCAAGTACCGCTGAAATCATATTCACTTCATCGTGTTCGGTTAGGGCGATAAAGATATCGCACTCTTGAACACCGGCTTGCTCCAAGATGGCAAAGTCAGCACCATTTCCAAGGAGACCTATGATATCATAGCGACTGACAATGTGATTGAGGACAGCCTCATCTTGTTCGATGAGGACAACGTCATGGTTTTCTGCAACCAGTGAACGACAGAGGGCGAAACCAACTTTCCCTCCACCAACGAGGACAATTTTCATATAAAAAACCTACTTTTTCATGATGTAACTATCATACCCTTTTTTAGCAAAAAATGCACTTGCTAAGGCGATTTTTAAGGGAAGAAAGGCCTTTTTCACGTTTTGAAGATACATTTGCTTAATTTCTATAACGATGTCTCCGATTTGAAGTGATTTGGCTCTTTTACTATACCTTTTCAGAAAGGGAATGACCAAACATGAAAATATCATCAAAAAAAGTAAAAAAATCAAGTCATTTCTATTGACAATGATTCTGAAAGTGTTATACTAAGAAAGTAGTTTCGCTGATTTACTTCAAACCTGTTGTGAGGTAAGTTAACGATGCCTTAACCACGCTGTTTGCTGAGCTTGACTCCGGGCAGTGTGGCTATTTTTTTGCAATGATAAAAGGAAACCCGTAATGACAAATCACATTGTATTATTTGAACCTCAGATTCCACAAAATACAGGTAACATTGCGCGTACTTGCGCTGCGACCAATTCTCCCCTCCACATCATCAAACCGATGGGATTTCCGATTGATGATCGGAAGATGAAGCGGGCTGGTTTGGACTACTGGGATAAGCTTGAGATTTATTTTTATGACAGTTTGGAAGATTTCATGTCTCAGATGAAGGGTAAACTCTATCTGATTTCAAAATTTGCGGAAAAGGTCTATTCTGAAGCAGATTTGGCAAGTGGTTGGGATCATTATTTTCTCTTTGGACGTGAAGACAAGGGCTTGCCTGAGGACTTTATGCGAGAACATCCTGAGAAAGCTCTCCGTATTCCTATGAACGATGAGCATGTTCGCAGCCTCAATGTTTCCAATACCGTATGCATGATTGTCTATGAAGCGCTCCGTCAGCAGAATTTTGCAGGTCTTGAGCTTGTTCACACCTATGAAGCAGATAAATTGAAATAATCAAAATGCTTGCACTTGCAAGCGTTTTTTGTTATGATTAAAAGGTCTTCAGGGCTGGGTGAGATTCCCGACCGGCGGTGACTTTAACTAGCTATTTTGGCTTTCTCTTCGTTGTCTTGTCTCGATATACTTAAGTATTATCTTCGACTGCGACGCCTAGATTAATCCAAAATATCTTAGTTAAAGAAGTCCGCGAGCGCAAGCTGATGTGGTGCGATTCCACAACCGACAGTATAGTCTGGATGGGAGAAGACGAAAGAATGGCTTTGTCTGTTCTAATGAGTTTATAGATGAATTGCAACCGCTTGCTCAAAAGAGTGAGAGGGAACTTTTGGGATATAAAAAGTGAGAATAGATAGAGGGATCCTTTCCAACTTCTTCTGATTTTATAGAAAATTGGAGGAACCTGTTATGACAAACACACGTCGAATTTCGACCATTGCGATTTTATCAGCCATTTCATTTGTGCTGATGTACTTTGACTTTCCGCTCTTGCCAGCGGCGACCTTCCTCAAGATCGAGTTTAGTATCTTGCCAGTCCTTGTGGGCTTGGTAGTGATGGATTTGCCTGCTGCTCTCGGGATTCTCTTGCTACGATCACTCTTGAAGTTGCTTCTGAATAGCCAAGGAGTGAACACTTACATTGGGTTGCCAATGAATATCGTAGCCTTGGGAGTTTTTGTTATCGCTTTTGGTTTGATTTGGAAAAAGGAACGTAGCACTCTTCGTTTTCTACTGGCATCTCTAGCGGGAACTATTGGATTGACTTCTGCCATGTTGGTTCTCAACTATGTCTATGCGGTTCCTTTATACGCGCAGTTTGCCAACTTTGATATTAGAGAAATTATAGGACTTTCTAACTACTTGATGACCATGGTATTACCTTTCAACTTGATTGAGGGTGTAATCTTTTCCGTTTCATTCTGGTTGTTATACGTCCTCTTGAAACCAACCTTAAAATATTATGAGAGATAAACAAACATTTTTAATGAAGGGCAGTTTTGCCCTTTTACTTTTCGTCCTTCTTGGCTATATGGTCAAGTTTTACCCCGAAACGCTGGTCGGTTTTGATCAACCGCTTCAGACTGTTCTTCGTGGGGACTTGCCAGATTATTTGACAGTTCTGTTCCGAGCCCTTACGCATTTGATTGATATCCCAGTAATCATTACCTGGGTTGCCATTGCAGCCTTTATCTTTTATCGTAAGCAGTGGAAGATAGAAAGCTACTTCATGGCGGGTAATCTAGCCTTAGCCGGTCTTTTAATCGTGACCTTTAAAAATATCTACCAGCGCCCACGGCCAGCTATTTTACACTTGGTAGAGGAGAGGGGATTTTCTTTTCCAAGTGGCCATTCTCTGGCAGTGACTCTGATGGTAGGGACTTTGATTGTCATTCTCAGTCAACGGATTAAAGATCCGGTTTGGAAAAAAATTGTGCAAATCGTCCTTGGCTTCTACCTAGTCAGTGTGTTGCTATCTCGGGTCTATCTGGGAGTTCACTACCCATCAGATGTTCTTGCCAGTTTCTGTGTGGGTTTGGGGGTCTTGTTTATCGAATTTCCTTTCTATGACAAGCTTCGCTTCCAATGGCGATTTAAAGGCAAGCAGAAGTGAGCATCAAATTCCTTTGAGGAAAAAGAAATGAAAGTCAATATAACAGATCTCCATCCGACTCAACTATACTTATCAGAAAAGAAGTTACAAGATATCCAGATGCTTTATCAGTCGGTAGAAATAATCAATGTTGCTCCAATCAGTGTTCTTGCATTCGGAGACTGCTTGTTGATTACAGACGGGCATCACAGGGCTTATCAGGCTTTATTGGCAGGTAGGGATACGATTTCTGCTAAGTGGGATAGAGATGGTGGCGATGAACTGTATTATCTCTATGCGCAAGCTTGTGAGGAAAGAAAGATTTACTCTGTTCTGGATTTAAAAAATCATATCGTATCTCAAGATGAGTATGAAGCAAAATGGTATAACTGGTGTGATGGTTTTAATCAAGCAGCAACTCTTTTATTGAAAAGGAAAGCAGGTGAAACAGATCCTACAAATAGGTAATGCATTGTGTCTTGTTCCTTTTTATATTGAAATTAGTCTAATCTAACTTGTTTTTTAACTAAAAATCTGATAAACTAAGTAGTAATTGAATAGGAATCCGCAAGACTAGTAACTCAAGGGAAGTATATCAGGGAGGAGAGCCGTGACTGCAAGTTCTCTATATGAAAGCTGGGTGAATTCACTTGCGCATGGATTTAGAAATGAAGGTCTGACTTGTCAGATGAAAACGGATGGTACCGCGTGTCAACGCTCCGAGTGGAGTTTTTGGCATGTGGTTTTCTTTTTATCTACGAGGGACTGATGGAGGAATTATGTCAACTATTGAAGAACAATTAAAAGCGCTTCGCGAAGAAACGCTGGCTAGCTTGAAGCAGATTACTGCTGAAAATGAAAAAGAGATGCAGGACTTGCGTGTCTCTGTCCTTGGTAAAAAAGGGTCGCTTACTGAAATCCTCAAAGGGATGAAAGATGTCTCTGCTGATATGCGTCCAATCATCGGGAAACACGTCAATGAAGCGCGTGATGTCTTGACAGCTGCTTTTGAAGAAACAGCTAAGCTCTTGGAAGAAAAGAAAGTAGAAGCTCAACTAGCAAGTGAGAGCATCGATGTGACACTTCCAGGTCGCCCAGTTGCGACTGGTCACCGTCACGTTTTGACACAAACCAGTGAAGAAATCGAAGATATTTTCATTGGGATGGGTTACCAAGTCGTGGATGGTTTTGAAGTGGAGCAAGACTACTACAACTTCGAGCGTATGAACCTTCCAAAAGATCACCCAGCTCGCGATATGCAGGATACTTTCTACATCACAGAAGAAATCTTGCTTCGTACTCACACGTCTCCAGTTCAGGCGCGTGCGATGGATGCTCATGATTTTTCAAAAGGTCCTTTGAAAATGATCTCACCAGGGCGTGTGTTCCGTCGTGACACGGACGATGCGACCCACAGTCACCAATTCCACCAAATCGAAGGCTTGGTTGTTGGGAAAAACATCTCTATGGCAGATCTTCAAGGAACCCTTCAGTTGATTGTGCAAAAAATGTTTGGTGAAGAGCGCCAAATTCGTTTGCGTCCATCGTATTTCCCATTCACAGAGCCATCTGTTGAAGTGGATGTTTCTTGCTTCAAGTGTGGTGGAGAAGGCTGTAACGTATGTAAGAAAACAGGTTGGATTGAGATTATGGGTGCCGGTATGGTTCACCCACGTGTCCTTGAAATGAGTGGAATCGATGCGACTGTTTACTCTGGCTTTGCCTTTGGTCTTGGACAAGAGCGTGTCGCTATGCTCCGTTACGGAATCAACGATATCCGCGGATTCTATCAAGGAGATGTCCGCTTCTCAGAACAGTTTAAATAAGATTGAAACCTAAAACACAGTCCTATACAGTCCTAGTTATTTTCTCTTGATGAGAATGGTGAGGACTGACTCGAAGAAAAAGAAAGGAATTGAAAAGGTCTTATTCGGTGAGATCTTACAATCAGAATTATGCTTGTATCTTATAAATGGTTAAAAGAATTGGTGGACATTGATGTGCCATCACAAGAGTTGGCTGAGAAAATGTCAACTACAGGGATTGAGGTCGAAGGTGTCGAATCACCGGCTGCCGGTCTCTCAAAAATTGTCGTCGGTGAGGTCTTGTCTTGCGAAGATGTGCCAGAAACACACTTGCATGTCTGTCAGGTTAACGTTGGCGAAGAAGAAGCCCGTCAGATCGTTTGTGGTGCACCGAATGTACGTGCTGGAATCAAGGTCATGGTAGCTCTTCCAGGAGCTCGTATCGCGGACAATTACAAAATCAAAAAAGGGAAAATCCGTGGTTTGGAGTCACTTGGAATGATCTGTTCACTTGGTGAACTGGGAATTTCTGACTCGGTCGTACCGAAGGAATTCGCAGATGGTATTCAAATCTTGCCTCAAGATGCAGTACCAGGTGAGGAAGTCTTCTCATATCTAGACTTAGATGATGAAATCATCGAACTTTCTATCACACCAAACCGTGCAGACGCTCTATCTATGCGTGGGGTGGCTCATGAAGTGGCAGCCATCTATGACAATGCAGTCAACTTTAAAGAATTCAGTTTAACAGAAACAAATGAAGCTGCAGCAGACGCCCTTTCTGTAGGCATTGAGACAGACAAGGCGCCTTACTATGCGGCCCGTATCTTGGATAATGTGACCATCGCACCAAGTCCACAATGGTTGCAAAACCTCCTTATGAACGAAGGTATCCGTCCAATTAACAATGTCGTAGACGTAACCAACTACATCCTGCTTTACTTTGGTCAACCGATGCATGCCTTTGACTTGGATACTTTTGAAGGGACCGACATCCGTGTGCGTGAAGCGCGTGCTGGTGAAAAATTGGTGACCTTGGACGGTGAAGAGCGTGACTTGGAAGCAAATGACTTAGTCATCACTGTCGCAGACAAGCCAGTAGCCCTTGCAGGTGTCATGGGTGGTCAAGCAACAGAAATCTCTGAAAATTCTAGTCGTGTTGTCCTTGAAGCAGCTGTTTTCAATGGCAAATCGATCCGCAAGACTAGCGGACACCTCAACCTTCGTTCTGAGTCGTCTTCTCGCTTTGAAAAAGGCATCAATGTGGCAACTGTTAATGAAGCCCTTGATGCGGCGGCTAGCATGATTGCTGATCTTGCAGGTGCGACGGTGCGTAAGGGCATCGTTTCAGCGGGGGAGCTTGACACTTCAGATGTGGAAGTTTCTTCAACCCTTGCAGACGTTAACCGCGTCCTTGGTACGGAGCTTTCCTATGCTGATGTGGAAGATGTCTTCCGTCGTCTTGGCTTTGGCCTTTCTGGCAATGCAGAAAGCTTTACAGTCAGCGTACCCCGTCGTCGTTGGGATATCACTATCGAAGCTGACCTCTTTGAAGAAATCGCCCGTATCTATGGTTATGATCGCTTGCCAACTAGTCTTCCAAAAGATGACGGTACAGCTGGTGAATTGACTGCGACACAAAAATTGCGTCGCCAAGTTCGTACCATCGCTGAAGGAGCAGGTTTGACAGAAATTATCACCTACGCTCTGACAACTCCTGAAAAAGCAGTTGAGTTTACAGCTCAACCAAGTAACCTTACAGAACTCATGTGGCCAATGACAGTGGACCGTTCCGTTCTCCGTCAAAATATGGTCTCAGGTATTCTTGATACAGTGGCCTACAACGTGGCTCGTAAGAACAAAAACTTGGCTCTTTATGAGATTGGAAAAGTCTTTGAACAAACAGGCAATCCGAAAGAAGACCTACCAAACGAAATCAACAGCTTTGCCCTTGCTTTGACAGGCTTGGTTGCAGAAAAAGACTTCCAAACAGCAGCAGTTCCAGTTGATTTCTTCTATGCTAAGGGAATCCTTGAAGCGCTCTTTACTCGCTTGGGACTAGAAGTGACTTATACAGCAACAGCTGAGATTGCAAGTCTCCATCCAGGACGTACAGCCGTGATTTCACTCGGCGACCAAGTTCTTGGTTTCCTTGGCCAAGTGCATCCAGTCACTGCCAAGGCCTACGATATTCCAGAAACGTATGTAGCTGAGCTCAACCTTTCAGGCATCGAAGCTGCCCTTCAACCAGCTGCTCCATTTGTAGAAATCACTAAATTCCCAGCAGTCAGTCGTGACATGGCTCTACTCCTCAAGGCAGAAGTCACTCATCAAGAAGTTGTAGACGCTATCCAAGCTGCAGGCGTGAAACGTTTGACAGATATCAAACTCTTTGACGTCTTCTCAGGCGAAAAACTGGGAGTTGGCATGAAGTCAATGGCCTATAGCTTGACCTTCCAAAATCCAGAAGATAGCTTAACAGACGAAGAAGTCGCACGCTATATGGAAAAAATCCAAGCATCACTCGAAGAAAAAGTGAATGCAGAAGTGCGTTAATAGTCTAAAATCCATCCCTCGGGGTGGATTTTTAGTTTCAAAAGGACAGTTCAGAAGAGAAAAGCGATAGTTGAGGAGGAAGCCATCTCAGAAAGTCTTTAATGAGTTATACTAAAGCTATCGCTGAAGCACTTAAATTTATTAGAGATAGGATACTTTTGCTACTTATAATCCGATAAAATGGACATAAATCGTTGTAAAGGCTATCAAAAAGGAGTATAATAAGTGCAACATATCTCGGAGGTGGAAGATGCTAGAAGTAAGAAATCTAGAGAAAAGTTTCGGTTCCAAGCAAGTTTTGTTTGGTGTCGATTTTCAGGCAAGCCCAGGACGAATTCTAGGGCTGGTCGGGAAAAATGGTGCTGGGAAAACAACGATTTTCCACAGTATTTTGAAATTTTTGGAGTATCAAGGAGAGATTAGTCTGGATGGGCAGGAGATTCGCCAGGAAACTTATGCTCGGATTGGCTATCTGCCTGAAGAACGCAGTCTCATGCCCAAGTTGACAGTTCTTGAGCAAGTTCGCTACCTGGCAACTCTAAAAGGCATGGATGCTAAGGAGGTCAAGGAAAAACTCCCTCAATGGATGGAAAAACTGGAAGTTAAGGGGAAATTAACAGATAAAATCAAGAGCCTCTCAAAAGGGAATCAACAGAAAATCCAGCTGATTATCACCCTCATCCATGAACCAAACTTGATTATCCTAGATGAACCTTTTAGTGGTTTGGATCCAGTCAATACTGAGTTACTCAAGCAGGTCATCATAAAAGAAAAAGAGCGTGGTGCGACCATTATCTTTTCAGACCATGTCATGACCAATGTCGAGGAGCTTTGCGATGATATTCTCATGATTCGAGATGGGCGTGTGGTCTTGCATGGCCCGGTCCAAGAAGTTCGTAATCAATACGGTAAAACACGTCTCTTTGTCTCAAGTGAACGAAGCAAGGAAGAGCTGGAAAGTCTTCCTCATGTCAAACAGGTGTGCTTGACCAAGCAAGGCAGTTGGAAATTGATCCTAGATGATGAGAGCGCTGGAAGGGAACTCTTCCCAATCCTCACTCAAGGTCAATACATCGCGACCTTTGACCAACAAGCTCCAACAATCGATGAAATCTTTAAACTAGAATCAGGGGTGGAAGTATGAGAAATATGTGGGTAGTTATTAAAGAAACCTATCTTCGACATGTCAAGTCGTGGAGTTTCTTCTTTATGGTGATTTCGCCGTTCCTCTTTTTAGCCTTATCTGTAGGAATCGGCTTTCTCCAAGGGTCTTCTATGGCCAAGAATAGCAAGATAGCAGTAGTAACAACTGTGCCATCTGTGGAAGAAGGGCTCAAGGGTACCAATGGTATCAACTTTGATTATAAGGATGAAGCCAGTGCCCAGGCTGCTATCAAGGATGAGAAAATCAAGGGTTACCTAACCATTGACCAAGAGGACAGCGTCCTCAAGGCCGTCTATCATGGTGAAACTTCTCTTGAAACAGGCATCAAACTAGCAGTAACCAATAAGTTAAATGAACTGCAATACCAACTGAATCGCTCGGCAGCTAATTTGTCTCAAGAACAGGAAAAACGCCTGAGTCAAACTGTTGATTTTACTGAGAAGATTGATGAATCTAAGGAAAACAAAAAAATTGTTCAAACCATTGCGGCCGCAGGGCTTGGTTTCTTCCTTTATATGATTTTGATTACCTATGCTAGTGTCACTGCTCAGGAAGTAGCTAGCGAGAAAGGAACCAAAATCATGGAGGTGGTCTTCTCTAGTATCCGAGCTAGTCATTATTTCTACGCTCGCATGCTGGCTCTACTTCTTGTGATTTTGACTCATATTGGCATTTACGTCGTGGGTGGACTTGCTGCCATTCTGCTCTTTAAAGACCTACCAATCTTGGCACAATCTGGGATTTTAAATCATCTAGGAGAGGCCTTCTCGCTCAATACCTTATTGTTTGTCTTGGTTAGCCTCTTTATGTACGTTGTTTTAGCAGCCTTCCTAGGATCTATGGTTTCTCGCCCTGAGGATTCAGGAAAGGCCTTGTCGCCATTGATGATCTTGATTATAGCAGGATTTGTCGGAGTGACTTCTCTAGGTGCTGCTGGGGACAATTTAGTTCTGAAAATTGGTTCCTATATTCCTTTCATCTCGACCTTCTTTATGCCGTTTAGAGCTATAAATGGGTATGCAAGTGGTCTAGAAGCTTGGATTTCCCTTGCTATAACGGTTGTTTTTGCAGTCACTGCAACTGCCTTTATCGGACGCATGTATGCTAGCCTAGTCCTTCAAACGGATGATTTGGGAATCTGGAAAACCTTTAAACGTGCCTTAGCTTATAAATAGGAGAGCCTCGCAAAAGCGAGGTTTTTCTAGATGTTAAACACTGAAATCGGCAAAAATATTTTTCATATCTATTGACTTTTAGTAGTGAAATTTGGTATGATAGTAGACGGTATTGTTTACCCCATTTGTAAGGCCCCGGAACCTTTCAAATACCCCGCGGACCGGAACATCCGCCCTGTAAACAAAAACGATATTCATATAGGAGAAATCATGAACAAAACTACATTCATGGCTAAACCAGGCCAAGTAGAACGCAAATGGTACGTTGTTGACGCAACTGATGTACCTCTTGGACGCCTTTCAGCAGTTGTTGCTAGCGTACTTCGCGGAAAAAACAAACCAACATTCACACCACACACTGATACAGGTGACTTCGTAATCGTTATCAATGCTGAAAAAGTTAAATTGACTGGTAAAAAAGCAACTGATAAGATCTACTACACTCACTCAAACCACCCAGGTGGATTGAAACAAATCTCTGCTGGTGAACTTCGTTCTAAAAATGCAGTACGTTTGATCGAAAAATCAGTTAAAGGTATGCTTCCACACAATACTCTTGGCCGAGCTCAAGGTATGAAATTGAAAGTATTCGTTGGAGCTGAGCACACTCACGCTGCACAACAACCAGAAGTTCTTGATATTTCAGGACTTATCTAAGGAAAGGAACAATAAAGTATGTCACAAGCACAATATGCAGGTACTGGACGTCGTAAAAACGCTGTTGCACGCGTTCGCCTTGTTCCAGGAACTGGTAAAATCACTGTTAACAAAAAAGATGTTGAAGAGTACATCCCACACGCTGACCTTCGTCTTGTTATCAACCAACCATTCGCAGTTACTTCAACTGTAGGTTCATACGACGTTTTCGTTAACGTTGTTGGTGGTGGATACGCTGGTCAAGCAGGAGCTATCCGTCACGGTATCGCTCGTGCCCTTCTTCAAGTAGACCCAGACTTCCGCGATTCATTGAAACGCGCAGGACTTCTTACACGTGACTCACGTAAAGTTGAACGTAAGAAACCAGGTCTTAAGAAAGCTCGTAAAGCATCACAATTTAGTAAACGTTAATTCGAGAGAATTACTATACTTACAGAGAGCACCTTTCGAGGTGTTCTTTTTTATATTTTCATACTAAATTGGTGCAATCTGACAAAGTCAGTTGCCTCAGAACGTTAATCAATACGATACTATCAACGTTCACAAGCACTTCATGATTCACACTATGAGGTGTTTTTGATGATTTTTAGCACAATTCACACTATTGTTTCTTTGCATTCAACTCAAATTCTTCTGGTCAAATTATTAACAAATCTTCAAGAAGAGTGATTGGTGAAATAGGCTGTTTGAGGCTTTTATGCTAAACTAGTTTTAATGACAATCTTCTATTTCTAAAGCAACAATAGATCCGTAATTTGTTTTTAATTAAGGAGTTTGGGATTGTAAGAGGGAGATGATATATCTGAAGGAGTATCAATATGAAAAAACGTGCCTTGATTTTACTGGTTTTGTCCATTGTAGTATTTGGAGGAGGCGCATGGCTAGCACAGGAAACAAATCTATTTCTAAGTCCGCGAGCCAAGCAGTTGGCTTATTTAAAGGAGCATCAAAAAGAAATAGAAGATTTTGTAAAGTCTAAAAATTCAAAGATTGAATCTGTTCAAATTGATTGGAGACAGACACAATGGGATAAGGTAGGAAATGGTACACCTCAAGGAGGAGGAGATATTATTGATGTTTATGGAACGTTTAATAACATTGATAATTCTGGTTGGCATGTAATGATAATTGTAGATGATGGAAAAGTTGATTTAGCTTCGATGACATTAGTTAATGGCCTAGGCATTGGAGGGAAACCGTTTGAGTAATAGTAATTTAAAAACCTTTGATAATTTTTATTCAAATTTAACATCATTCATTCCCCACTGACTTCAAATACTTGCTAAAAGTATTTTTTTTTACATTCATGGTATAATATACTTAGATTCCGCTATATAGGAGGAAAGAGATGAAAAAACGTACTTTGGTTTGGCTAGTTATAGCCCTTGTAGTATTTGGAGGAGGCGCATGGATGGCACAGGAAACAAATCTATTTGGAGGAATAACTCTGAGCCCACGGGCTAAGCAGTTGGCTTATCTGAAGGAGCATGAAGAGGAAATGGCGAACTTCGTTAAATCTTGGAATTCAAAAGTTGAGAGTGTCCAATTTGATTGGGATAGTATGGAAGTTGGTCAGGTAGGAAATGGAACTCCTCAAGGCGGAGGTTATATGATGACAGTGAACGGTAGAATCAATAATAATAAGGATACTAAATTTACATTAGGTTTTCCACTAAAACGTAATTTAAATGAAATCCCTGAGAAACTTGTTATTATTCAAATGCAACCAATAAGAATTTTGAAAGGAAATTTATGGGATCTTTATGACTAACAGTAACTTAAAAACCTTTGATAATTTTTACTCAAATTTAATATTACTCATTCTCTACCAACTTAGAATACTTGCTAAAAGTATTTTTTTTTTACATTCATGATATAATATACTTAGATTCCGCTATATAGGAGGAAAGAGATGAAAAAACGTACTTTACTTTGGCTAGTTATAGCCCTTGTAGTATTTGGAGGAGGCGCATGGATGGCACAGAAAACAAATCTATTTGGAGGAATAACTCTGAGTCCACGGGCTAAGCAGTTGGCTTATCTGAAGGAGCATGAAGAGGAGATGGCGAACTTTATAAAGTCTAGAAATCCTAAAGTTGAAAGTGTCCAATTTGATTGGGATAGTATGAAAGTAGAAAATATAGGAAATGGTACCCCTCAAGGTGGGGGATATATTATAACATTGGATGGAAAAATAAATAACAATGAAGATACTGAATTTACAATTGGTTTCCCTATAGAATATAATAGCAATAGTATTCCCAATATTAAGAAAATTTCTGAAATGCAACCGATAAGAGTTTTGAAAGGCAACGTATGGGAGATTTATGACTAACAGTAATTTAAAAACCTTTGATAATTTTTATGCGGATTTAGCGCAATCGGCTTATATTGGTCGTCCCAATAATTTTCCACCTAAAAATAATTCAATAGAAGCAAGAGTGTTTGACTATTCAAAAGAAATAATTTATAACGAAGAAATCACCCCTGGAGGTAAACATCTACCCCATAATGGTAGAGTCTACTTGCAGCCGGATCCTGATTTGCGAGATACTTATAAAGTTACATCGATACCAGTTCCTGATGCGAATGGGATGAGGCAGGATATTCGTCACAAACGGTATCAAAAAGGACTCTTAACTGATGATGAAGCTGGTTTCAGTGCCTACTACTTAACGGATACGCCTACCTTGACTAATGATACTACGAAAACCTATATGACCATCCGCGGAAGTGATGCCATCAGTAAAGAAAATTGGAACGACTGGGTTGACAACGATGCTAAGTTCGCTCTCAATCATATCCATACGCCGCAAGCCAAGTTAGCGACAGTAGGAATGAAAACGAAGATCGCAGAGATGACTGAAAAAGCTCCGCAAGCTACGATGGACATCACAGGTCACTCCTTAGGGACCATTGTCTCTGCGCAAGGGGTAGCTGGCCTCAGTGATGAAGAACTGGAGAAAATCAGCAAAGTCGTCCTCTTTGACGGCCCGGACACGACAAAGAGTTTAAAGAAAATGGGACTCAGTGACGAGAAAATCAAAAAGATTAGCGAAAAAATCGAGTACTATGTCAATCCTTTTGATGTCGTGGGGATGCTTAATCGTGAGCATACCATTACCAAATTACCTGGGGATTCCGATGAACCACTTAAGAAACCCGTCGGTAAAGTCAATGTCCTTGTCCCCTTGCATTATACCCAGATTACTGATCCAGAAAGTTCCCATGACTTTGGTGTTTTCCAATCGGATGGAAAGGGAAATTTATTGACTGCGTCTGAGGATTTTCACCCAGAATTGCTCAGGGCAGGTGAAAAGCTAGCTCGACTGATAGCGACAACGTTGGATTCACTCCGGGCTTTAGGAGTCGATGAAAATGTAGCCTCAAATGTTTTAAATGCCATTATGAGGGGTGAGTTTAAAATAAAGGCAGCTATTGGTTATGCTGTTTACGAGAATTTTACAACTGAATATAGTAAAATTGTCGAAGAAGCTCGTCAGGAATCTATAAAGTGGGATCGAGAAGCTATTCCTCGTTATCAGGAACAACTGAGAAATGGTAATCTTACAGGAGAAAAGAGAATTTTGGTCCGAGCTCAGTTGCTTCAGACAGCAGCCCAGTTGGCAAATTTTGACATGGAAGACAAAGTTAAATCTGTGAAAACCTTACTTTCAGATGCTAAGGAAGATATTCAAAACATGATAAAAGAGACAAGACAGACAGCGTTTGACATGGTTGGATATTTGTCAAGCTCAGAAGTTACGAATCTGCTTTCTGGTTTTGATACAACAAGCTTTTGGGATGAAGGCGTTGCAAGTGACACGAAGACTGCAGCAACATCCTTCCTGACACAAATCGAGCAACTGGGGGAAAGCTTGGTTAAAGCTAGTGGTTCCTTTGAGACCATAGATACAGATAGTGCTGAAGATTTTAACAATCTATTGGCGGATGTAAAACAAACATGGAGGGGAAAAAATGTTAGTCCTAACGGATGAGGATACCTTAATTACAAGAGAGCAACTCGATAGAGGCTTCAAAGAAAGAATGAAGGAACAAGAACGCCAAGCAGTCAGGGCCTTGGTAACTGCAAAAGAGTTGTCAATCCTTGCTAAAGGAACTGAGTTAGCTAAAAAGTTGCAGGAAGCAGCCGCAGATATGCAAGAGTATGCTTCTAAGACCTATGTAAACAATATTAAGGGAGGATTTGAGGGCAAGGCCGCTGATGCTGCTGAAACTTACTTGACCCAGACCATGCAAACCCCTACTTTACAGAGTCCGATTAAAAGCTAGGAGAAAACTGGTCATGGATAAAAAGGAACTTCAGAAACTAGAGGATGAGCATAATCGTAAATTACGAGACTTAGAGCGTTTGGAGATGGATTTGGATGATGATTTCCACAAGTTTAGCAGGGAGACGGATCATCTCCTAGAGGCGCTTTCCTATGCATGTAGAGATAGTAGTTTTGCTGAAATTCAACCATATATCTTGGAGATAGAGAACAATTTGGATAACTATCATCAACTTTACAAGAGTCGTATAGAGAATGTGCTGGAAGCTCGCCATCAAGAGAATAAAAACTTTTATAGAAAGTTAGAAGAAAAGAACGTTTAACAAATATACCTTATCAAAGAAGGATGATGTGAGTTTGTTATTATAGATAAAAAAAGAAGTAATTATACAAGAAAAGTAGATAATTTAATCCTTCTTACTAGTTTTTAGATGGAAATAGCTCTTATTTTTTTATAAATAGAATAAAAAATGAATTTTAAACTTGCAATTAAAGCAAATTGTTGATATAATGAGGGAGTAAATTAATATAAAGGAGTTTCACATGGCTTTAATTCAATTAACAACAGAAGAATTGCGTACCTCTGCTCAAAAGTACACTCAAGGTTCTGAGGAAGTAAGACAAGTACTTCGTACATTGACTCAAGAGCAAAATACTATCCGAGACAACTGGAAAGGTGCTGCTTTTGAGAGCTTTGATCGCCAATTCACAGAATTGTCTCCAAAAATTGAGGAGTTTGCAACTTTGCTTGATGAGATCAATGCACAGTTGAACAAGGTTGCTGAAATTGTTGAACAAAACGACCAAGATCTTGCATCACAAATTTAATTTGTTATATAAGTGGCTTTAGGAGGGCGAGAGCCTTCCTATTTTTTATGACGGAGAAGATTTAAAGTAATATGAGGAAGAATAGAATTTTTAAATATATAGGAAGTAGTTTGTTAGCATTAGGATTGCTTGCATTGATTATTTTTTTGAATCTATCTGTTCAAAAAAATACAACGATTAGCAATGAAAATAATGCAAAGGCTAATCAGCAGACAAAATTAAATGTAGCTATCGTAAATGAAGATAAGCCTGTCTACGTAGATACAAAAGAATACAATCTAGGTGCTAGTTATGTAAAAAATATCGAGCGTGATAATTCACAAAATTGGTCTGTTGTCCCTCGTGGAGCAGCTGATTCTGGGTTAGAAAGTGGGAAATACCAACTCGTTTTAACAATTCCTAGTGACTTTTCTGAAAAAATACTCGATATTAACAGCATCAATGTTGATAAGACAACTATCAATTATAAGGTGAATGCGCAAGGAAATTTGCAAGTAGAAAATGATGCAAATAAACTAGCGAAAGATATTGTTTCTGATTTGAATGGTCAGTTAGTTGACATGTATATGGCTAGTATTTTGAACAACCTTTATACAGCACAAAAGAATGTTCAAGCTAGCTCACAGATACAAGCAACCAATATCGGAAACTATCGTACGAATTTATATAATACAGCTATCAACTCTAAAAATCTTTTCCCAACTCTCTATAGTATGTCTAGTTCCTCTGTTGACGCCAACACTGCTTTAAAGACAGGTTTGGAGGGCTACTCACAGATTTTTGGTCGTTTTGATGTTTCGCAGATTGCCTATGGCGAGAAGTTTGGAACTCTACTTAAGAATAGAGTAGATGAGAAGAAAAATCATGCGGATGTTATCACTGGGCTCATTTCTCAGAGTCGGGAAGACGTTAAGGGACAAATTGAAACCTATAAGGAATTAATTAAAGCTCAAGGTAGTCTGACTGCGAATATAGATGGAACACCAGCATCCACTGATGGAACGTCACCAGAAGTTGAGGCTTACTATAAAAAAGTAGCAGAAAGCATCAGCACAGAGATTGGTAGCTTACAGAAAAATCTAACAGATGAAAGAACCAAGTTTGAAAATCATAAAAATGATATTCATAACTTTATTGATGAGAAATTAGCCACTTACTATGGAACAAGTGAGAAGAGCAAAATCACTCTTGATCGATTTTTGGATAAAGCTGCAAACAAGGATTTAGAGAAGGTTGAGGAATCTCTAAAAGAGCAGCTGGCTTCTGCAATCTCAGAATTACCCAAAGAAGACTTTAGTGGAAAAGAATTTAGTGGTTTTGGTATGACACCAATCACAATTCCTTCTGTAAACTATACAGATTTAAAAACGATTAAAGAGCCAAGCGACGAGATTTCTTTGACGGACTTGAAGAATCTGGAACATCTGGCAATCACGAGTACGAGTGCTGTTGGACGAACAGGAACAAAGGCTAAGGTATCATGGAAGGCTGGAACAGGAGTGACGGTTCATTCGGTCACTTATGATGGCACACCAGTTGAGTTTGGTCAAGAAATTGATTTGAAGACGGGTGGGACTTTCAAAGTAGCCTATAGTGTTGCAGAGGCAGCTCCGACTCCAACTACAAGTTCAACGGGGGCTTCAAGCCCAACTCCAAAAGCGGAGCCAAAGACTGTTGATATTTCCTTGAATGATGTTCAAGCAGTCAGTGCTCCGATAGATGTCTTAGCCGTTCAGCAAGCAGCAGTGACTTATGGACAAAAGGTTCAGAAAATAGCTTCTGACTACCAAAAGGTGGAAGCACTCAGACAAGCATACAATACTGTCAAAGAGTTACGAAATAGTGATGTAACAGATGCTTTATCAAATATTTGGCTTGAAGCTATTAGTTCAAACCTGAAGAAGTATGAAGACAGTCTGACTGCACCTGCTAGCGATACAGATACAGAGGGTACTAAAGAGAAAGTAGATAAAGCCTTGTCAAAACTGACTACTCTCAAGCCTGTTCTAGAAAAAAATGTGAAGGATGTTTTGACTACCAACCAAGAATTGAATACAAAAATCAATGAACAGTTAGAGTTGTACAAGAAGTTGGAAGAAAATCTAAAGGATTTGGTTGAGAAGCAAGGGAAAGGCAATGATGCTTTTGAAGAGACTAATAATCAATTGGCTACCCTAAATTCGGATTATGCAGCTCTCTTGTCAGAAACTACGGGTGTGAAGGAATCTTCTCAAAGTAATGTCAAAGCTGCAGAGTCTGTGAATGAGACTTTAGGTAATTTCAATCGTGAATTGTCAAACGCTCAAACAAGTACTGAAAAGTTGTCACAAGATGCTGACTCCTTGATGACGCAGTTTAACGAAGAATTAACTAACAATGGAAACTTTGTAGAATCCTTTGTGAAGGTTCTGAATAATGCCTATCAAAATGGGGTACCAAATGAAGTGTTGTTGAACTTCTTATCCAATCCTGTTACCCAAAATGCTACTTCAGTGAAAGCGACTGTCAATGTTTACCGTCCATTTACATGGATTTTACTATTGGAGATTGTTAGTCTCTTTACAGCCTATCTGTTTGCAACTCAAAACGTTATTCGCAAAGTCAAAGATAAGTTCAAACTTGATAAGTTACATGATACAGACTTGATGACGGTAACCATCCTATCTGCTTTAAGTATCGTTGTCGGATTGGTAGTTGGTGTTGTATCAAGTGTTCAGCTACAGGTTGGTCGTGAATATCAACCATCTTGGGTTCTATTAATTGTTTTAGCCGCATTTGTACTGATTCAAGGACAATATCTATTGCTTAAACATTTCCGAGTGATTGGTATGGGACTCTCCTTCTTTATGATGATTAGCTTTGTCTACCTATCAAATGCTATTGGGACAACAGCAAGTCTAACTGGTTTCCCAGCATTTATCAAAAATCTCAATGCGTTATCAATATTAGAAGGTTTGCTTTCAGGATACTTTGATGGACATCCAGCAGCAATTATCGCTTTTGTTGCAACGATTGTTGTCATAGCTGTTTTACTTGTTATAAATATTTTTATCAGAGAAAGTAGTTTGTGGTTTCAAGCAAGCCAAGCTGAGAAAGAATAGAAAATAGAAATATGAAGAAAATCATTCTTTTCCTTCTTACCTTAGTAACATGTGCAGCAGTCTCTGGGGCTGCTGCAGATGATTTGAAGGATAACAGTCTGCAGATTGATGATTCCCGACTTGAAAAGAAAGAGGGATTGAAATTTGGTCTACAGTCTGAACAAACCAAGGAGCTTTTTAATGAAGCAACTCAAAAGAGGTTGCAGGACATGCAACAGCATCAAGAGGAACAGTTGATCACAGAAAGGGGCCAACTGTTTTCTGCTATACAGAGACCAGTGAAAAAATCTTCTGAAGAACAGTTGTTTCAGCCCAATGCTCAAAAAACAATTAAATTTCAAACAAATATAGGCCATGTAGAAAAAGGTGGTCTGAATGACTTTCTTCCAGAGATATTCTATGTGGTGTTGATTTTCTTGCTTTTTGGAGCAACGGCAGTAATGAGTTATCGTGTGATGGTAGAAGGGATGGACTAAGTTTTTAACTAGTCTGTCTAAATAACTTAGAAAAGGATAAACCAGGCATAGGAGGCGTGTAAAAGGTGGAGCAACATATCAATATTACCCTACGTTTGAGAGAAAGAGATGTGGATATTCGCATCCCACGGCGAATTGAAGTGCGCCGGCTGGTGCGAGAAGTGGATACGATTTTTAATCCAGGTATCAAGCGAAAAAAATATCAATTAAGAATTGTCAATAAAGGTTTGTTGATTGATGAAGGGAAACATCTGTCTGATTATCCTATGACGACAGGAGATTTAGTAGAAATTGAGGAGATATAGGTGGCTGAAGAAAAATTTGAATTTGGTGGACAGTCGTTTGTCTATGAAAAAAATGAAACAAACTGGGAATTAAAACTCAAACGTTCAGATGTTGCGAGTCAAGATTTACGGGAACTCTTACTATTGGATTTGCATCATCCATTCTTTTTGGAGCAATCGATGGTATCTGATGAGGATAGTGTCACCTTCTCCTATCAAGTCGAAGCTTATGGACTGACTTATGAGGAAATAAAGGAACGTACCATTTCGGAAAGAATCCGTTTGGCCCTAAACGTTTTTCGTCTAGAGGGCGCCTTGGAGTTACCTGTGACTTTCCTTTTGCACCCAGTAAATCTCTTTATTACCAAGGATGCTCAGGCTAAGATTGCTTATCGCGGAATTCCTGGTCTGATGGTTCCTCAATCAATATCCTCAGAAGATTTTTTACGCCAGGCTAAATGTTTTACAGTAACACTATTTAGCGATTTGGATTTCATGGATCTTTATAATGGTTCCTTGGAATTAGAGACCTTGCCCGACTTCTTAAATGACCTATGTCAGGCAGATGATATAGAGGCTGCAGTAGCTGTTTTGGAGAAGTACTACACGGAGAAGGCTGCGAAAGAACGGGCAGATTTGGTCTTGGTTCCAAGTAGACGCCATCGTGTCTTTAAACTGGCAACGATTTGGTTAACAGCCAGCGTTGTCTTGTTGATCGTTCCACTTATCTATCTGATTTTTGTGCAAAATCCTTTCAAAGAAAAGATGTTGCAGGCAGATACTGCCTTTATTAAAGTGGATTATAGTGGTGTTATTACAGAATTAGAGAGAATTGATCCAGCTAGCTTGCCGAATACGCAAAAGTATGAGTTGGCTTACTCTTATATTCAGGGGTTGGAATTTTCTTCTGAACAAAAGAAAGTCATCTTGAACAACGTAACACTCAAGTCAGATGAGCTTTATTTGACTTACTGGATCCAGGTTGGGCGCAATCGTTTTGAAGAGGCTCTTGATATTGCGAAACGGATTAACGACAGTGACTTGATTCTCTACGCTTTGACTCAGGAAATCAAGCAGGTTCGAGAAGATGGCAACTTGTCAGGAAAAGACCGTGAAAGTAAGTTGAATACTTTGGAAAGCGAGTATAAGAAATACTGGGATAGTCGAAGTGAGCTACTAACGAGTGAATCAAGCTCCAATGCTTCTACAACTCCTAATCCGCAAGACAAGGCTTCTGAAAGCAAACCGTCATCTGAGAAGAAACCTGTTCCAAGTAGCTCCTCTAGCAATTAAAGTAGACCAAGGAGAGAAATTATGAAAAAACAAATCATTTTCTACAGCCAAGGTCTGCGTTATGAAGTAGAACTGGGTGTAGATAAGACGGTCTTGATCGGGGCGACTGAAAAGGCCCAAGTCTACCTTTATCAACAGGAAAGACCGATTCAGCTCAAGGTCGATGGTGACGAGGTCTTTTATCAGTACGACGATGAAGTGGGACTCTTGAAAGATGGTCTGCGTTTGGGTGAGGTCGTCTTTTATCTCCGAGAAGGGGAGCCAAGGGTTTATGACCTTTTGGATTTATCAGAGTTTCAGATTGGCTCTCAAAAAGGTGCATTGATCACACTAGATGGAGATGTTGAACTCTTACTCCAAAAATCCCAAAATCAATGGAAGCTAACTCGACTAAAAGGCGCATTTTATCGAAACAATCATCTGGAACAAATGGACCAGCAATTGATTGGTTTTGGAGATGAGTTGAGTCTAGGGGCGGTGACGATCAAGTTCTATCCAGATGAAGTATGGGTCCAGGGTCCTGCCCAAGTTGGGCCACAACTGACTCTGAGAGAACCATCTCGATATGGTTTTTATGAAGATTATCCAGATTATCATCGTTCTCCACGGATCATCTATCGTGGTAGCGAGGATAAAATCTTGATTAATCCCCCAGGCCAGGAACCGGTTAAACCGAGCGATGAACTGTTAAAGCTGATCGTTCCTCCTCTGATGATGGTCGGAGTAACCGTCTTAATCACCTTGATTCAACCTCGAGGGATCTATATTCTTGCGACAGTAGGGATGTCCATAACCACAATGATTTTTTCTATCCGTGGTTTTATCAAAAATCGTAAAAAGTATAAGGCTGATAAGAAGGAACGGGTCGATCTCTATCGTCTTTACCTGAAAGATAAGGTCAAGGAATTGACTCGTCTGGAACGAGAACAAAAAGAAGGGATGCACTATCATTTTCCAACGATTTTAGAGTTGACGGACTTGGTTGAGAGTTACAATCACCGGATTTATGAAAAGACTCCCTTGCATTTTGACTTTTTATACTATCGCTTGGGACTTGGGAAAATGCCGACTAGCTATGACTTGAAATACGGTCAACAGGAGCGTAGTGGTAAGAAGGATGCTCTAGAAGAAGAGGGTTACGCTCTCTATAGTCGTCACAAAAAGATCCCAGATATGCCAATCCCGGCAAACCTCAGCCATGGACCAGTGGGTTATATTGGACCTAGAAATCTCGTCCTAGAGCAACTGCAGCTTTTGGTGATGCAGCTAGCGACTTTCCATTCTTATCATGATGTGCAGTTTATTACGATCCTGCCTGAAGAGGAAAAAGAGCAATGGTCTTGGATGCGTTGGCTTCCTCATGCCAAACTGCAAGAACTCAATGTTCGCGGTTTTGTCTACAATCAACGAACACGGGACCAAGTTCTGAATAGTTTGAACCAAATCTTGAAACTACGCCGTAGTCAAAAGGAAGAAGCAACCCACAAGGAGAGCACCCTCTTCCATCCCCATTACGTGGTTCTAGTGACCGATGAAAAGTTGATTTTGGATCATATCATCATGGAGTTCTTTACCGAAGATCCAACGGAATTAGGCTGCTCTCTCATCTTTGTAGAGGATGTCATGAGTTCCTTGTCTGAGAACATCCAGACAGTGATCAATATCAAGGACCGTAATACAGGCCAACTGGTCATGGAAGAAGGAGTTTTGAAAGAGACGGATTTCCGTTTGGACCATTTCCCAGCAGATTATGACAAGGAGCGGATCGCCCGTACCTTGGCACCGCTCAATCACCTCCAAAATCTTAAGAGTTCCATCCCAGATTCTGTGACCTTTATGGAAATGTATGGGGCGGAGACCTTTGAGGATTTGCAGGTATCGAGCCGTTGGAAAAAGAACGCACCTTACAAGAGTTTGGCTGTGCCAATTGGTCTGCGTGGTCAGGATGACCTGGTTCAGCTCAATCTACATGAAAAAGCCCATGGACCTCATGGTTTGATCGCAGGGACGACTGGTTCAGGGAAGTCGGAAACTATCCAATCCTATATCCTATCCCTCGCTGTTAACTTCCACCCTCATGATGTGGCTTTCTTGCTGATTGACTATAAGGGTGGTGGGATGGCCAATCTCTTTAAAAACCTGCCTCACCTCTTGGGGACGATTACCAACTTGGATGGTGCCCAATCTATGCGGGCTCTGGCTTCGATTAATGCGGAGATCCATCGTCGTGAACGACTCTTTGGAGAGTTCGAAGTCAACCATATCAATCAATACCAGAAGAAATTTAAAAACGGAGAAGCGACAGAACCGCTCCCTCACCTCTTTCTCATCTCAGATGAGTTCGCAGAGCTCAAGGTCAACCAGCCAGACTTTATCAAGGAGCTGGTATCCATCGCGCGTGTCGGACGTTCCCTCGGGGTCCACTTGATCCTAGCTACTCAGAAACCATCTGGTGTGGTGGATGACCAGATCTGGTCTAACTCACGCTTCAAGATCGCCCTTAAGGTGGCAGACCGTTCGGACTCCAATGAAATGCTTCATACACCGGACGCGGCCGAGATTACCCAGACAGGACGTGCCTATCTACAGGTCGGGAATAACGAAGTCTATGAGCTCTTCCAGTCAGCCTGGTCAGGGGCAGATTACCAGCCGGACAAGGACGATATGGGGATTGAGGACCACACCATCTACCTTATCAATGAATTGGGCCAATATGAGATCTTGAATGAAGACCTATCGGGCTTAGAAGATGTGGATGAGATCAAGGAAGTTCCGACAGAGTTGGATGCGATAGTGCACCATATCCAGCTCTTGTGTGAAGAACAAGAGATTCCTCCAGTACCACAGCCATGGTTGCCACCGCTCAAAGAGCGAATCGCACTAGACGAACTGGAAGAAGTGCAACCGACAGTAGCCTGGGGACAAGAGAAACCACTCTCTGTCCTCTTGGGGATGGCGGATATCCCGCAGGCCCAGAAGCAGGAAGCTGTCTCTATCAATCTCTCCAAGGATGGTCATATCCTCCTTTATGGAAGTCCGGGTACAGGAAAGACCACCTTCCTTCAGACTGCTGGTATGGACTTGGCTCGTAAATTCAGTCCCAAGGCCCTTACCATGTACTTGATGGACTTTGGTACTAATGGTTTGGCTCCATTGTCCAAGCTTCCACAGGTGGCGGATACCATGCTTTTGGACCAAACGGAGAAAATCTCTAAGTTTGTACGAATCATGGAGCGCGAACTCAACCGTCGTAAGAAACTCCTTGCGGACTATGGTGTTGGGACCTTAGACCTCTACCGTCAGGCCAGTGGTCAGGAAGAGCCGGCTATCGTCATCCTCTTAGATAGCTATGAAGCCTTCAAGGAAGAAGCCTATGAGGCGGAACTCTTCAAGCTCTTGGTGCGTATCTCTCGTGAAGGTCTCAGTATCGGGGTTCACCTCTTGATGACAGCCGGTCGTCAAACCAACCTTCGTGCTCAGCTCTACTCGAACTTCAAGCACCAGTTGAGCCTGCCACAAAATGAGGCAGGTGAAGTGCGGGCAATCGTGGGCTCTACACCACTTGCTATGACTATGGAAGATATCAAGGGACGTGCCCTTATGAAGCGTGAAGAGGTGGATGTCATCCAGCTGGCACTCCCAGTTTATGGAGCCAATGACACCCAAGTTCTCAACAACCTACGTCAGGAAGTCGCTTCCCTCCAAGAAGCCTGGACCGGCCAGCGCCCAAGTGCCATCCCGATGGTGCCAGAGGAGTTGACGATGGAAGAATTTTTGAATTTGCCTGATGTACAAGAGGCTATTGAGAATGATCAGATTCCTATCGGTTTGGAACTAGAAATGGTTGGAAGTGTCAATATCTCTCTTAGCAAATTTAAACACATGGCTTATGTGTCAAATGCAGAAGACGCTTTTGATAATATAACGCATCATTTATTAAAAACTATTCTTAGAATGCCTAACGTCCATATGATGTTGATTGATGCTTTCCAAGAATATGAAGCATATAATGACCAGGTGAAAACCTATGTTGGAAGCAAAAAGGAACTATCGGACATAGGAAATCAGCTAATCTATGAAATAGAACGCCGTCTTGAAAAAGGCATATCATCTGAGTGGATCATTTTTATACCTAATATGAGAGCACTAGTATCCGAAAGCGATTTAAATGATCAACAGCTTCAATTTATGTTTGAGAATGGGTATCGAGTAGGGATGAGGTTTATTATTGGTACTGATTATACTTATATTGGGACAAGCATCGACCCAATTCCTAGATACCTCAAAACAAATGTCCAATGGGTCATCTTTGGTATGCGCCTAATGGATCAAACCTTCTTAGATAAAGGAATGTATAACAGAGATGTGGCTCCAGATCTCGATCAGGTTTATTTACATTCTCGGAAAGAAGTCATCAAACTTAAAATTAGTAAGAATAAGTAAAACTATTTTTTGATACTTAAGATTCAACCCGGTCTTTTGACGATTTGATAGTAGAAAGGATAATTGAAAAGGTTATTGAACATGGGACAAGTAAAAAGTGAAAAAGGCAAGGCAAGTACTATTGCAACTGGAATTGTATCAGCAAGCAATAGCATTACAACTGCCGGTACAGTTACTAGGGATAAGACAAGCTATTATACCGCTAATACGGTAGGAAGAAGATTGATTATAAATGAGGCATCTATTGCTAAAAATATTCAATCGAAAATAAGTGAATTCGTAAAACTAATTCATAGTGTCGCAAATGAATTTGAAGTAGTAGATGAGAATATAAGTACAATGTGGCAGAATAATCCAAATAATGGGACAACCAGTCTACCTTCTCCATACTCAAATCCGTCATTTGTTCCTCAAAATAATTTATTTAAGGAGTGAGGATGGAGAAAAGAAAATTAGAAGATATTCAATGTAGTGTTCAACAGATTCAAACAAATTTATCCAAGCTAGAAGAAGAAAGAAATCAGTTTCTTTCCGTTGCGACGGAGATTATAGATCTTTGCCAATCGAACTTCATCCCATATAGAGAATTAGGCTATTATCCGTTATCAGTTAAAGATGAGATGGATCGCCTTGAAAATATAGAAAAGTTAAAAAGGAATGAACAGCTACTGGATGATTTTATCACCGAGAGGAAAGAAGAATTAAAAAAAGCAATGAGTAAGCTAGAGGGCGAAAAAGAGGAACTTCTTTTCCAACAACGCCGTCTTGAATCGCAAAAGGAGGGGAAAAATGGGTATTAAAGTAGACATAGGATCAGCAGACTCGCAGGGTAGCACAGCGAATACGGTATTAAGTAGCCGTGCGAATTATTATGACGCTGTCATTACTGCCTTTAATAAATTGATTTCAGAGGAAGAATTGAAAGGTAAAGCCTATGATAGTGCTAAGTCCTATGCGGAAAATATAATGGTTCCTCTAGTGAGAGGAGTTATCCTCTTTTCAGAGAGCCTGGGAGGAAAAGCGAGTGAACTACCGACTCTTTACCATGCACAAGTCGGTGAAGAAAGTCTAGATGAGGAGACACTTCAAAAGCAAATTGAAGCAGAAAATACAACTATTTCGACTCAAGAAGCTATTTTGAACAGTTTATCTGATTTGAAGAACATCGATTCTACTTATAAAAGTAATGTTCAAGAAATTATCTCAAATGCAACGAGTAAGCGAGATGAGTTACAAAAAAAATTAGAAAAGTTACAGTCATTTGCGAGCTCGACTAGTGGCCAGTTTTCGGATTCAGAAAGCTTACAGAGCTTAGTTCTTCAAGGTTTCGAACAAGTTACAGGTGACTTTGGAAAGTTTGATGGAACTTTTAAAATAGAGGGACAAGCCCCTTGGGCTAATAATATTAATAATGAGTGGAAGAAGCGTTCTGAGGTAATTCAAAATTATCAAAATGTTGTAGATAAAGTTAAAAATGAAACCGAATTAGATGAGACAGATATAAAGGCAATTGCAGAGTATGGAAAACGGTATCCTGGTAAAGAGTTACCAGAGAATGTTAAAGATGCTGTACGAAAATATGTCGAGAGTAAAGTTAATAATAATGTTGACCTAAGCGGGCTAGGGGAGTTTCTTGAAATTGTCCGAGATACATCTCTGGAAGAACTTGCTAAAGAAACAATTTCTAAGTTAAGTTCAACGAATCCTAAACTATCAGAGTACTTTAAGTATTTTACTACTACTGATAAGTTTGGTAATATAAACATTACCTACTCTGCAAATAGTAAAGGATATACGGATGCTTTATTCAAAGCAAATGCTGCGAATCTACTTAAGAATTTCACGATTTCAGAAATTAATATCCCTATACCAGGAACCAATTCTTCTCTTGGGATTTCAGGGATCAGTTCGATATTTATGGGGATGGACTTTTTGAACAACCTGCAAAATGAGAATGCCGGACGTGCCTTTACACATACTGTTGCTACTACGGCAATCGCTACATTAGCAGTAGATGCAGCTGCAACAACACTTGCGGCGGCATATTTTGCAACCGGTTCAGAGGCTATTTTAAGTGTAGCTGCATATGCAGCTACAGGTCCGATTGGTTGGGCTATTGGTGCTGGGGTAGCTGCAGCAACACTTGCTACTTTGGCATATAATTACAATTTTCTTGGAATCAAAGATATAGCAAACGAGATGGGCGACAATCTTGAAAAAAGTGTTAAGGAAATAGGAAGTAATATTGATTCAGGTATCAAAGAAGTTGGAAGTAAAATTGATGCAGGTATCAAGGAAGTCGGAAATAGTATTGATTCCGGTATTAAATCAATTCAGAAAGTGTTTGGGTGGTAAATTTGGAAATTAACTATAGAGAAACGAAGTATTTTTGTCATCAACTTGTAGAACTAAATGGGAAAAAATACATATTAGATGCAAGTTCAATGACTCCTAAGTTCTACTATTGGGGTGTTCCAACGGAGGAATTAACGGTTGAGATGGCGGAACTAAATAGAGAGGATATCAATTTTAGTACCCCGATTAATAAGTTTAAAGCTTCATATGTGGCAATCATGGTTCAACCGCTTGTATGGATTGTTTATTCTTTATTGAAAACTTTTTTTAAAGAGTACAATATTAGCCAACAGATAATTTTAAAATTAGTAGTATTTTGCGCATCTATACTATTCTCTTACTTGATTTTTTATTTGAAAAGAGAGCAAGAACGTAAAAATGTTAAAGCTTTACTGCCTTCTTCTAGTAGAAGATATGAGATGATTTTTAAACCAATATCTGCAAGAAAGCAAGTTTTTGACGCCTATATTTTTACTGTTCCTATAATAGCTTGTTTGGCACTTTATTTGTCTATTAATGATGGAGGAGAAGGTATTGTTCTCGTTATTAATAGCATTATCTCATTTTTTCTTCTATCATTTTTATTTGGAAAGGTTCCCATTCTTTCCGCTTATAAGATTAGAAACGTCACATTTGAAGGAATTAGAGAAATTAAATGAGGTCTTTGATTCAGGCATTAAATCAATTCAGAAAGTGTTTTGGTGGTAAATGTGGAATTAAAATTTAAATATTCAAATATAGCAGTTTTTAGAATCGTTGAGTTTAAGAATAAAAGTTATATCTTAGATCCTACCACTATAAAAGGCAAATCCTATTTCTTCGGTTCGCTTCCGAAAGAGGTTACTGCTGAAATGGTTGAGTTATCTCCATCTAATGATAGTTTTAGAATAAAATCGAAGACACCAATAGGCGCATCTACTGCTCTAGTTATCATGATTCAGCCACTTGTGGGCTTCTCTCATACACTGATGAAAGATGCCTTTATTAGCTGGGGAATCAATCAGCAAATTTTAATGAAAGTAGTGCTATTTGCTTTCTCTGTATTTTTGTCTTATCTTATGGCTGTCTTTTATGAAAAAAGTGCGGTAAGAAAGTTTGAATCAAGAGTTCCCCAAAACAGCAAACGCTGCCGACTTGTTTTTGAACCCAAAGGGAAACGAATGATTGATTGGTGGTATATTACTCTTGGAATTAATACGGTTTGTTTAGCATTTTTTATAGGACTTGACAGTGGTTATGAAAGTGCTATATTGGTTATAAATGGCATAATTTCGTGGTGGTTTTTTGTAATACTGAGAATGCCACAAATCCCAGAGTATTATAAGACACTAACATTAACTGAAATTGAAGAACTATAAATACAGAATGCCGAGAAGTTAGAAAAGACTTTGATTCAGGTATTCAATCCATTCAGAAAGTGTTTGGGTGTTGAATGATGCATTTAAAGTTTAAGAATGCTAATACGATGGCGTATAGCATTGTAGAAATAAAGAAATTATAAATTGAAAGGAAAACAAGAAAATGTCTATTTTGCCAATTGGAACAATTGTTTATTTAAAAGAGGGGAGTCAAAAACTAATGATTCTCAATCGTGGGGTTACTATAGAACAGAATGGTGAAAATGTTTTGTTTGACTATTCTGCTGCTTTTTATCCAATGGGACTAAACCCAGAACAGTTGTTTTACTTCAATCGTGATGATGTAGATAAAGTGGTTTATAAAGGCTATAGTGATGAAGAAGAAGAACGGTTCGCCGAAATTTATCAACGTTGGCTTGATGAAAATGCAACAACAATTAAAAAGGGTGTAACAAAATAATGTGCATCTGTAAAGATTATTGCAAAATATCACAATACTAAATAGAAATCAAAAATGAGGAGCTACTTTGACATTAAAGAAACTCCTCGTTTTTTTAGTTATTTTCCCATCATACAGCTAAGTCTGTGTGGCTATAAGCCAAAATTTATGATACCAAAATATAGCTTTGTTTCTATAGGAAAGGGCTGTTTTGATATTGTAGTATAATAAACAAAGACATTTTTTACTTTTCTCTTCTTCTTACGGTATTGCTCATGTGATATAATGGGATAAGGATTGTTCCTCATTTCAGACGAGTTTATGGATTTCAGGATAAGTTAGCAGGTGAGAAGAGTATTTCTGTTAGCCTCCTTCCTATACACCTGTTAACAGCTATCCACGATAAAAGGAGAGTGTAGATTGGTTTTATTTGTATTAGGAATCTTGGTTTTGCTCATTCTAATCTTAAAAAGAAAACAGAAAACTGCTAAAAAATCTGAAGGGAATTCCAAGAAAAGAAATTGGCTATTAATAGGTTGCTTATCCATAGTGATCCCAATCGTAATCTTCACAGTGTTCAGTCCTATTCTTTCTCTAATGGATATGTGGGGGCTGTTTGCCCATGCAAATCGAACTGAGATTGAGCAAGCTGTGCATCGTTCTTATCAAAATTACGGTCTTACAGGGCAGTTTGAGTTAGAAAAATACGAGAAAAACTATACAAGTGTGGGAGGATTTATAATCCATGGTACCTATAGTGAAAATATAGCTGGAAAAACCTATCAGGTTAAAACTCGATTTAAATACTATACTCGCTTTTCGAAAAGTGAAACATATGGAAAGACAGATGCAGAGGTCGATTACAAAAATGGTAAAAAAATTTATGATGTTTTCCCAGAATTAGCCTATTTAGGGATTGAAGTTAGTCCAGGAACCAGTGAATTTTTAAAAACACTGGACAGTTCAATCAAAGATCCTAAACTGCCTGATTTGAAGTATCAAGGTATTGATTTTGAATTTAATAACCAATCTGATAATATCTATCTTTATAATGAAATATTAGAGGAAAATCAAAGCAAGGGCCAAGCTCTGCAAGGAATGTATCCAATGGATGCTCAATATCTTTTCCAAAAAGAGATTTTTATACCAACATTTGAATTTCAATATTTCGTTCCAAAAGAAAAAAGAGATCTCTTGTATGATGACTATCTTAAAGAGCTTGAAGCGCTCATGAAGGAATTTTTTGCCAACCAACCCCTACCACGCGGTCTTTATGCTGTCAAAATTGCTAAGTATAAAGAGGATAAACTTGTCAATGATAGTGGTGTATACTATGTGAAGATTGAAAATCGTCAAGTTGTAAAGCTGTTGCAAAAATTAGAGTAGGAGTTGCTAGGGCTAGGTAAGTCTCACAATATTTTTACTAAGAAGAGAAGGGAAGTTTTGTAATGATTAGTTTAGAGCTGTTGTCTGAGGAAAATAGTCTAGACGTTTATTCTTTTGAAAAAGAAAATCGAGAGTATTTTGAACGAAATTTACCTCCTAGACCAGCTAACTATTTTGGTTTAGAAGGTTTTAAAGAAATCACGAGGGAATTGTTAACGGAACAAACGAATCGTGATGTCTATATGCATCTTATCAGAGATTCGCAAGGCATGATGGTCGGCAGAATCAATTTAAGTGTTTTAGAGAATGATCGAACAACAGCAGAGCTTGGGTATAGGATTGGGGAAAATGTTACTAACTTAGGTTATGCTGGCGAAGCGGTTAAACTCGTTTTAGACAAGGCCTTTACGACTTATGGTTTAAATAAAATCATTGCAGGAACGGCAACGGGTAATCTAGCCTCTCAGAGGGTGCTTATAAAAAATGGTTTCACCTTTAGTAGGATGATAGAAAATGACTTACACATTCATAATGAGTGGGTTCATACAGCAGTATTTGAGATAAGGAGGCCATAATATTATTATTTCCAGTCTATTGACAAGGTTAATGGAGTCATCAATCTTTACGGACATTCAAGAATGTTTTCTTGGATGTTTTTTGTTTAGAATCTCCAGATGTGTCTGTTAAAATTTGATTTTCCCAGTGGACAATCGTCCACTTTTTTTATATAATAAAACTAAACCGAATTGGTTGAGTTTTAGAGGTGTAAGCTCAACCGTCGATTTGTTTTTCTAAGAGAGATATTCTCAATAAAACATCACACTAGGGGGTGAATCATGTACCAACCAGAAAAACTCAAGGCTCGGAGAAAAGAGTTAAAATTGACACAGAAGGAAATTGCAGAGGAATTAGGGATTAGTTTTCAGGCTTACTCGGCTTGGGAACGTGGGATTAAGGAACCATCCCAGGAGAAGGTTGCTCAGCTAGAGAACATTTTAAAGGTAGCAAAAGGCTATTTTACTCAGATTGAGATTGTCCGTCTCTACAATAGCCTTTCCAAGCAAGGGAAGGACAAGGTTGTGCTCTATGCTCGCAACTTGGCTCAAGAAGAACAAACTCAGAAGGTGGCGACCATGCCAGAGCGCCTCTACGAGTACCGTGTCTATGAACGTATGTCAGCAGGGATTGGGGCTTCGGTCTACGATGACCAGAATTTTGATACGGTTTACTTTAACGAGGAGTTGGCCCATGATTTTGCATCTTGGGTATCTGGGGACTCTATGGAACCTAAATATCAAAATGGTTCGGTGGCTCTGATTCGGGAAACAGGATTTGACTATGATGGGGCGGTTTATGCAGTGGTTTGTAACAACCAGACCTATATCAAACGGGTCTATCGGGAGGAAGATGGCCTGCGTCTGGTTTCTATAAATCCTAAATATAAGGACATTTTCATCTCCTATGAGGAAGATCCTCGGATTGTGGGGATTATCGTTGGGAACTTTGTGCCGATGGAGGGTTAGCCTATGGGCTACTTTGATTATTCCAGAGAGCCCAAAAGTGATATTGCCTTTGTCGATATGAAATCTTTTTATGCCAGTGTTGAGTGTGTGAAAAGGGGCTTGCATCCGCTGAAGACCTCGCTTTGTGTCATGAGTCGCGCGGAAAATTCTACTGGTCTTATCTTAGCTTCCTCTCCCATGTTTAAGAAGATTTTTGGTAAGTCTAATGTTGGCCGGGCCTATGATCTGCCTTTTGATATCAAAACGCGCAAATTTTCCTATTACAATGCTCGAAAGCAAGGTTTGCCTACTGACTCAGACTATGTTCGCTACATCGAAGATTGGGCTCAAGTCACCTTGATTGTCCCTCCTAGGATGGATGAGTACATAGCGGTCAATATGGAAATCCAGCGAATCTTTCAAAACTATGGTAGCCCAGATGATATTTATCCCTACTCTATTGATGAAGGTTTTATTGATTTGACTAGTTCGCTCAACTATTTTATCCCAAACAAGAGTCTCTCTCGCAAAGACAAGCTAGATATGCTTTCTGCTCGCATCCAGAGGGATATTTGGAGGCAGACAGGGATCTACTCTACAGTGGGTATGTCCAATGCCAATCCCTTACTGGCCAAGTTGGCTCTGGATAATGAGGCCAAGCACACTCCGACCATGAGGGCCAACTGGTCTTACCAGGATGTGGAAGAGAAGGTTTGGGCCATTCCCAAGATGACGGACTTTTGGGGGATTGGCAGGCGGATGGAGAAACGCTTGCATACTCTGGGGATTTTTTCGATTAAAGAACTAGCCACCAGCAACCCAGACCAGCTAAAGAAAGCTCTGGGTCAGGCTGGCCTGCGTTTGTGGTTTCATGCTAACGGGATTGATGAGAGTAATGTTCATAAACCCTATAAAGCCAAGTCCCAAGGCTTGGGAAATTCTCAAATCTTGCCGAGAGACTACGTGAAGCTACGGGATATCGAAATTATTCTTCGAGAAATGGCGGAGCAGGTGGCTATTAGACTGAGAAGGGCGGGCAAGAAAACAACCCTTGTCTCTCTCTATGTTGGTTTCTCTAAGCAGGAGGTCAGGTCGTCTATTCACACACAAATGAAGGTCGAACCGACTAATAATACTGCTGTTTTAACAGACCACGTTTTGAAGCTATTTCATAACAAATACACTTCTGGAGCGGTCAGAAGTGTCGGAGTCAACTATTCGGGATTTGTGGACGAGTCCTTTGGCTTGATCTCCCTCTTTGATGATGTTGACAAGTTAGAAAAAGAAGAAAGGCTCCAGACGGCTATTGATGCCATTCGGGAACAATT
Source organism: Streptococcus sp. GMD3S (assembly GCF_000298695.2). Lineage (GTDB taxonomy): Bacteria > Bacillota > Bacilli > Lactobacillales > Streptococcaceae > Streptococcus. The sequence continues at coordinate 99,480 of NZ_AJRC02000004.1, forward strand.
TGGTTTTACCTCCCTTTTAAAGGCCAATGCACTGGAAGAAGCCTCTAGGAGTCTTGCCAGAAGCAAGCTGATTGGGGGGCATTCTGCTGGAGGATTAGATGGTTTAAAATGATTGATCGTTCTTATTTACCCTTTCCATCTGCGCGTGACTATCAAGATCCAGGGATGCAGAAGTGGATGGGCTTTTTCCTCTCAGAGCATACTAGTTCACTCGGTGAAGAGAAAAATCGGGTAGCTTTTTCGACGAGTTTGAATTCCGCTGAGAAGCTACTCTTGCTTTCGCAGCTTTATGTTGGGCAACTGAAGGGATGCTTTGTGGTCAAGGAAAGAAGGCATAAAACCACGATCATTGGTGAGGTAAGCGAATTATCACCTCAAACTCTATCTATTAGGACCAATGAGGGTTATAGGCTGATAGAGATTGTAGATGTCCTCGAAATTCGACTGTGGGAGGAGGGAGTGTATGACTAGAAAAGAGTTGTATGAAAACAAACTGCAGATGGATTATTTTTCAGATAGTTATATCCGCTTTGAAGAGGATTTTCAAAAATACTCTGCCTTGAATGTTCCCTTGACTTTTTTGATCGATGATATCCTACGCACCATGGCGATGAATCAGAAAAGCTACTTTGTCTTAAACAAGGAAAATGCCAAGGATGGGCGGGAGCATCGCTTTTATTTTAGGGTGGTGACGGAAAAAGAGTGTCCCAGAAATCGAACCTATGCATATGCTGGACTCAAAAATAGTAGTCAGTGACTAGGTGTGGAAGAGGAAAGTCTGATTTAGGAAAGATGGCTTGTGAGCGTCAGAAAATCTCATGGTATTGGAATTCGAAACACCATCTTTTATCTGTGGAGTTCTTGCAGAAACTTATGATGGTAATTCTGATGAGATAAGACAAGGGGCACTCTTTTTTAGATGAGCGTTTATTTGAAAACGTGGTTGGATTTGAGAACAGCTATTCTCAATGATCATCTTACTTTACAGAGTCATACCAAAATATCCATGTATATTTGTGGATGTTTTTTAATTTTATAGATAGAAAAAGAGAAGACCAGATGGTCTTCTCTACGGGGGAACTGAAATAATGGAAAAGAATCAATCAAAGATTTCTTTTAGTCTTTGAAATTCTTTTGGAAGATAAGGAGAGACAAGATAGAAGTAATAGCTGCCAAGAATAGGAAGGCAGTTGCTTCTTGTTCCCCAGTTGCAGGGAGTAGTCTTTCCTTGTCTTCTTTGACTGTAGCTGTAACAGGAGCTTTTTCATCTTTTGCTGATGAATTATCTGTTACGGCTGGAGCAGGTTTTTCAATCTCTCTTGGTAGAACATACTCAGGAAGGGTCACAACTGGTGGCGCTTCTGTTCCAACTGAGCTTTGTTTGCTACCTACCTCAATCACTCGATCTTGAGCTGGAGTTGCTTCTGTTTGGAGAACCTTGTGATTGTCACCGTCCACTTCAACATACTCGACTAAGAGACCGTCTTTCCCTTCTGATAGAACTTGCTCTTTTCCCTTGTCTAATTGTGGGTTTTCGCGACGAATCGTCTTGAACGGTACGACCTTATTGACGATTTCCAAGTTTGGAAGTGTAAAGACAAGGTCTTTAACCCCTTCCTCAGGACTTGAAGAAGTAATTGGTTTCTCAGGTTGCGCTGGATTTTCCGGTTGAGTCGGCTTTTCAGGCTGAGCCGGTTTCTCAGGTTGCGCCGGTTTCTCAGGTTGAGCTGGAGTTTCCGGTTGAACTGGATTCTCAGGTTGAGTCGGCTTTTCAGGCTGAGCCGGAGTTTCCGGTTGAGTTGGTTTTTCAGGCTGAGCTGGCTTTTCAGGCTGAGCCGGAGTTTCCGGTTGAGTTGGTTTTTCAGGCTGAGCTGGCTTTTCAGGCTGAGCCGGTTTTTCCGGTTGAACTGGATTCTCAGGTTGAGTCGGCTTTTCAGGCTGAACTGGTTTTTCAGGTTGAGCAGGTTTCTCAGGCTGAGCCGGTTTTTCTGGTTGAACTGGATTCTCAGGTTGAGTTGGTTTTTCAGGCTGAGCTGGTTTCTCAGGTTGAGTCGGCTTTTCAGGCTGAACAGGATTTTCCGGTTGCGCAGGTTTCTCAGGTTGAGCTGCTTCGAGCTTGTTGATTTGTTCGAGAGCAGTTTCTAGCGCTTGATTGACTGCTTCCTGAGTTTCAGCTTCTTGGATTGCAGCAATGGCTTGGTCAGCAATTGCTAACAATTGCTTCTTAGCTTCCTTGTTGGATCCAAGCTCAGCGACTTTTTTCTCGATAGCTTTTGTCAAGCTGTCCATAGCCTTATCGTACTCAATTTCCGGTTGTTTTGGTTCGGCTGGTTGCTCAGGCTGGCCAGGTTTCTCAGGTTGAACTGGATTCTCAGGTTGAGTTGGTTTTTCAGGCTGAACTGGTTTTTCAGGTTCAGCAGGTTTCTCAGGCTGAGCCGCTTCGAGTTTGTTGATTTGTTCGAGAGCAGTTTCTAGCGCTTTATTGACTGCTTCCTGAGTTTTAGCTTCTTGGATTGCAGCAATGGCTTGGTCAGCAATTGCTAATAATTTCTTCTTAGCTTCCTTGTTGGATCCAAGCTCAGCGACTTTTTTCTCGATAGCTTTTGCCAAGCTGTCCATAGCCTTATCGTACTCAATTTCCGGTTGTTTTGGTTCAGCTGGTTGTTCAGGCTGGTCAGGTTTCTCAGGTTCTTCTGGCTGTTCCGGTTGCTCTGGACTAGGTTCCTCTTGGCCTTTTTGATAGTTCTCATCCTTGGATAGGATATCTTGTAGGGCACTGACTGTCAACATGACATCCTGAACATCCACTGCATCAGCACTGAGTTGGTTTCTCAATTTTTCTAGATTTGCTTGGAAAGCTTGGCGTGCAGTAGCCGTATTCTTCAAGCCTGCTGGATCAAAGTTGGACAGATCGTCTTTCCATTTTGAGATAGACTGGATGATATCTGCCTTGCTGTAGAGTTCGCTACCTTCGCCACGAGTGATGAATTGGTCCACTTGAATACCGATATTTTGAGACAAATCGTTTCGATCAGGATCTAGTTGAAGTGTGACTGCGTGCAAGTTTTCGTCCAGACCTTTTAGGCTAACCAGAGTTTGATTGCCTTGGCGTTGAGCTGCACGACCGCTAAAGTATTTCTTACCATCAATAGTTGAAGCATTTCCCATTCCATCTTGGTAAGGAACTTCTTTGCCGTCGAGGAATACCTTGTAGATACCATGATTTGGATCGACATAGCCCTTGATATCAAGTCCAGTACCGTAGAAGTAGGCTGTGACAGTTGTCTTTTTCTTTTGTTCATCAGTTAAGCGACCAAAGGAAGCCCAAGACTCCGTCTTTTGGTATTTATCTGCGGAATTGGTTTCATGGTGCCAGCCAGGACTGTAATCCAACTGACTAGCTTGGTCATCATAACTTGTTTGGTCCTTGACCAGCAATTCAGCTTTCATCACTTGGATGGTTGCATCTGTAGCAAAACCGAGCAGGGCACCATCAGTGACAGAAGTGAGCTTGGCTTTGAAGTCAAAGACAGAGTCGGCTTGTTCTGTAAAGTCAATCGTTGGGATGGTAACAGTCTTTTCTGTTTCTCCATCTTTAAAGGTCACATCTTGAGTTGTATCTTGGTAAACTTTACCGTGAACTCCAGTTCCAGGTTCTGTGATGAAGCGAACAGTAGCAGCCCCCTTGCTTCCACCAACGCGTTTAATCTTAACAGTGACTGGTTTTCCTTTTTCGACTTCGTAGTTAGTAGACTCGAGTTCAAACATCCCTTTACTATCATTGTTTAGGGTGTAGATTCCTTCTGTAGCAATGGGTTCGCCTGTTTTGTTTACAAGGGTAATAGTATGTTGGCCTGGTGCTAAATCGCCTGTCTCAAAGACTTTTTGGCTGCGTTTACGGCTAGCATTCTTAGTTTGCACATCTGCAACCTTTTGACCATCAACATAGACGGACATTTCTCCGTGACCTGGATCGACTGTAGAAACGACATAGGCCTTGGTTCCTGTGAAGGTATAACTTACTTTGGCATCTTTTTGATTGGTCCACATAGAAGTGCCACGAACACCTTCAGATTCATTGTACCAAGTTGTTCCGGCTGTATCTGCTGTTGTGTTTGAGTGGTATTCAAGTCCAAGAGGGTAGCCATCTGTCTTTTCAATGCTGCTTGGTGTCTTGTAGACTGAGAAGTTGGTCAAGATTGGAGTTGCTTGAGCACCAGTGATGGTTACACGAATTTTTTGTGCCTCTACAGGCTTGCCTTGAACCAAGCGACGGTAACCAACGGTCGAACCTTCGCCGTATGTCACCCAACGTCCGTTGATTTCAACTTCAATCTTGAAACCAGAGATACGTTGCCCTTTGGCGATATCTTCCTTGAGTTCAACGACGTCAAAGCGTCTCTTTTGCCCCAAATCGACTGTAAAGCTACCGGTTGTGGCATCATTTGAGAGCGCCCAGCTGGTGTCATCTTTACCGTCTGTGAGGTGGCTTTCCTTGTAGAGGTGGTTTTGACGAGTCGAACTTGCTGTTACGGTGGCACCTTTGGCAAAGTCAGTCGCATACATTTGATCTAGGGTTGCTTTGAATTCCTTCAAGCGAGCCACATCCGCATCTGCAAATTTTCCTTCTTTATTTGGTGGAATATTGAGAAGGAGTGGGGTTCCACGACCAACAGACTTAAAGTAGATATCCATCAGCTCTTTGAGTGATTTCGGCTGTTGATTGTCATGGTAGAACCAGCCCGAACGGATCGAAACATCAGCTTCCCCTACAGAGTACATATCACCATCAGGGTCACCATGGTTGAGGTATTCGTTTTTCACATCATCTGTGATGTTGGCCCTTTTGACTTTATGCCATACAGGGTCGCCTGCTATACCTCGTTCATTTCCGATCCAGCGAACGCTTGTCGGTTGAGCAGAGAAGATGGCGATATCTCCTTCGGCTTCTTTGATGTATTTGAACCATTCATCAAAGGTATAGGTTACTTTTTGGGCACCGCTACCACGCGCACCGTCCATCCAAACCTCGATAAATTTCCCTTTATTTCCGTATTTTGGATTTCCAAGGATTTCTTTCAGCTGGTTGAGATAGTATTGGTTGTATTCTTTTTCGGTTGCAACATGGTATTTAGGATGGTTGGCATCCCATGGTGACAAGTAAACACCCATGTTCATGTCGTACTTGCTAGCAGACTTGGAAACTTCTTCGAGAAGGTCACCCTTACCATCTTTCCATGGGCTAGCCGCTACGGTATGGTTGGTGTACTTAGAAGGATAAGCAACGAATCCGTCGTGGTGTTTAACAACCATAATGGTTCGTTTGAAGCCCGTTTCCTTCAGAGTGCGAATCCACTGATCAGTATCCAAGTTGGTTGGATTGAAGTATCGAGGGTCTTCTTTCCCATTTCCCCATTCAGAATTGGTATAGGTGTTCATTCCGTAGTGGATGAAAGCTGCCAATTCTTCCTTGTGGTAATCGAGTTGGGCCTTGCTTGGAAGTGGTCCATGATTGCCAATTTCGGTTTCTTTATCTTCTGGATGAGTGACTGGTGGAGTCGGAGTCGTTGGATTAGCCGTATCAGCGACTGGCTCGTATTCAAAGACGACCTCATTCACCCCTTTTTGCTGGATAGTTGCTTCCAGGCTAGCCTTGACTGGACGGTAGCCAGCAATGTCTTTTGCATGGAAGGTGTTGACAAAGGAAACGTCATACTCTTGGCCGTCATTGTTATCAACTGTCGCTTCCGCTAGTTCAGTAGTGGTTCCTTTTTGACGGTAGTAAACTTTGAAGGAGCCTTTGTTAACTTTATAGACCACCTTGATGACACGTGTACCGGCAGGCGCTTTGCTGACAACATTGTGATCTTCAGCCCAAGCATCCTTTAGTTGTTTATTGACTGCTACGCCATCAATGGATACAATTTCGTATTTGTCTTTATTCTTCTGATAGAACTCCGTTTTCTCGATTTCTTTTTTGAAATTGTAGTCAAATGGAGAATCAACAGCTGTCTGTTCGATAAAGGTGTCATTATCTTTGACAGGATTTCCTTCTTCGTCTTCGTGTTGGATAACCACACGACCGTATTCAACTCCCTTGGTCAAGGTAGCAATCCCATCTTGGTTGAAGGAATATTCGTTGCTTCCGATAACAGCTGTTTCGTTCCGAAGCATACGCCCCTCATCGGTAAAGTAGTAACGATTTCCGTTATCTCCTTGGTACCACCCTTTCACACCATATTTGGCAATCATGTCCTTAACCCATTTCAGTTGTTCAGGTGAAAGGACGAGTCCGCCACCAAAGCGATCCTTTTCAGGAACACCATTGTCAACGGTTCCGTGTTGGTGAACACCGAGAACTTTTCCTTGGCTATCCACAATCCCACCACCAGACAAACCAGATACAGAAGTGGTTTGGTAGGTGATACCGGTTGTTCCCTTATCATCATAGGACTCAACAGATCGGATAGTCCCGTCAGCCTTGTAAAGTTGGCCAGCTAGGATAGGCTGTTTCAGCTCTTTTGAGCTTGAGTCAGTTGGGTAGCCAATCGTACTGATGGCTTCTCCCGGCTGATGTTTTTTGTGCTCCGCTAAAGGCGCAAAGGTTGCTGCTTTGTTTGGACTAGCAATCGGAAGAGGAATAGGAGCTTCTACAAGAGCAAGGTCGTTCTTATAGCCTTTTCCAAACTCCTTCTTGTTCCAGAAATGGATGTCCTTTTCTCTGAATAAAACCGTAGTTCCAGAAGATGGAAGTGAATTTTTCTTTTCGCTGTTTGAACCAACGTTATAGTAGAACTGGGCAGATTTTCCACCACGAATGTGACCTTCGCCAGTTTCTTTATTGGCCTCTAGGAAGTTATGAGCAACGGTAAGAATCAAATTAGGTGCAACAAAGATACCAGATCCTGAAACGAGGTAACGTTGCTCCCCTGCATTGTAAGTGCTGTAAACCATAGTGGCAGCAGTAGCAGGTTGCCCCTCGTAGTTGATGTGTTTGAGGTCTTGTCCACCATTAATGATGGCACGGTTTCCGTTCTCAGCTTCTTTTGGTGCTTCTTCTTTATCCTTTAGAATGCTCTTGGTTTCTACTTTTGGACTAGCTTTCTTGTCAACGATAGTTGTCGTGTCGAGTTCTTTGACAGGTGTGTCTGGATAGGCACGGTCCTGAATTTCTTCAGGGAGCAAATCAGCACTGCTGGTATCGGCAGCAGGTGTTTCTTGTTTTTCGGTCTCTACTCGGCCTTCTTTTTTGACTGGTTCAGCCTTGGTCTCTTCTATATCTGCGACTTGTTTCATTTGCTGATCTAAATTGGATGTTGTGGCAGGAGACGTTTCGTCTGCACGCACGGTTCCAGAAGCAAAAAATGCCAGTCCCACGATAACAGACGCCACACCTACAGTCAACTTCCGAATGCTAAATGTTTGCCCTTTTTCAAAAAGGTATCGATTCATAATATACTCCTAGTTTTTAGAAAGGCAGTCAGCTACTGCCCAAGCCCAAGTCTGACTTGGTTACAACTTGATTTAATGAAAAAACTCTCTGATAATTTGTAAGCCACCTTACCTCCTGTTTATAAAGCGCTTTCATTTTAAGATAAAAAAATTTAAAAGGTCATTTCTCCCTTAAAATGACTGAAAACTTTTAATATAACAAATATACTAAATTAATGAAAGAATTGCAATAGCAAAAAGCAAAAAAATAAATATAAATTAAAGAAAATCAGTTACTTTTTAAAGAAAAAACGCATCCTTTCAGGGCTCAAACTAAATGAAAGGATACGTTTTGAAAAGAAATTAGAGTATTTTTTTGAGAGACTCTTGGATGGTTTGGGGGTCTGTTTTGGAAGAGAAGCGCTCAAGGACTTGCCCATCTCGACCAATGAGAAACTTAGCAAAATTCCATTCGATTCGTTTTCCTAGCGGGCCAGACTTCTGGTCTTTTAGCCAAACATAAAGAGGATCTGCCTCCTTGCCGTTGACCTTGATCTTGGCAAAGCGAGGAAAAGTAGTCTGATAGTGTAGGCTGCAGAAACTATTGATTTCCTCTGCGCTGCCGGGTGCTTGTCCCATAAACTGATTGCAAGGGAAATCTAGGATTTCAAAGCCCTGATCTTGATAGCGTTCATAGAGTTCTTGAAGTCCCTGGTACTGGGGCGTTAACCCACATCCGGTAGCAGTGTTGACAATCAAGAGCATCTTACCACGATAGCTTTCAAGTGATGTTTCTTGATCATCTTGGTTCAAGACTGAGAAATCGTATAATGAGGTCATTGATTTATTTTCTCCTTAGGATTGCGATTGTTAGGAGTTTTTTCCTCCTGTAGTGATAGAAATGCATTAACCATAGTTCCAAAGATAGCAGCAATACTCAAACCAAATACCAGTAAAGGGATAAGGATATCTGTTTGAAAAAGTTTTTCTAAAAAAATAGAAAGAGGAATTTGTTGGACATAGAGTTTATGGAAACATAGCAAAGTAAATAAACCAATTAGAATACCGAAAAATACACCCCAACTACGAAGGTTGATTTGGCTTTTGCTGTAGCTTTTATGATGGATTTCGGACGGGTCATCCTTGTCCAAATGTAAGTCGCGAACTGCTAGTCTCGCCCTAGATGAGAGGACGAAGATAAGTCCAAAATAGAGGTAGGGCATGGCATCTCGCACCAACTCTATGAAGCGTCCAAATAGGAGATAGAACAGGAAGAGTAGGAGAGAGGAGTAAACGATTTGGATCAAGGCACGGGCACCTGCCTTGTAAATCATCTCTTGACGGCATTCATCAAAAGGCCCTTGTATGTGAAAGAATAGTTTGAGTAAGCGAGTGGTGAAATCTTCTTTTTTCATGGGAGTAACCTCCTAAATGAGCGATTTTTGATTGACTTCTTTAAAAAGTTGATAGAGAGTATAGAAGTAAACCAAACTAAAAATGATACAGATTATTAGAAATACCAGGTATCTCCAATCCATAGGATTTGTTAAAAGTTGTGGAAAGGATACGAGGATAAAACAGAGAGATGCGTTTAGAAGACGTATTTTTTTTGATTGGATTTTCTGGAATCTCTGTCCCTTGTTCAATACAGGAAGGAATAAAAGAAAGATAATCAAGAAAGGATGCTCAATATGTCCAGAAAGTAGGAAAAAGGTAACAAAGATACTGATAAAAACATGACTGATCAGTAATCTAGCTAGTGATTTCATAAGGCACCTCCTAGTCGTCTTCTTGGTTTTTCTTGGCTTTTCGAATGCGAAGAGAGACGATAATTTGTATGGTCACTCCGAAGAAGAAGGTAGCTAGGATAGTTGATACAAAATGCCCTGTATTTAAAAGAGAACCAAGATAATCCTTGCTATCATCGGTTAGGACATTCAGAAGCGGTATTCCAAAGAACATGCCCATGCCATAGATTAGACCGGCTTTTAGACCCGGAAAATGTAGTTGTTTACTTTCTTTTTGACTCAGCATTTCGGGATCAATAGCTGTGATGCCCGTTTTCTTGGTTTGAGAGACTACATAGAGGGCAGCCATCATCGAAATGCCAAACACCACAAGAGGATAACCGATAGCGACAATTTGCGGGTATTTATAAGCAAGGACAAAGGGGATGAGGTTGCCAAATATCATCAGATAAAAGAGAACAATAAAGACTTGATTCCCGATACGATCGGCCTCGCGCCGTTTGTGTTCGTCAAGGGGGCCAGAAATACCGTATGTGCGTTTGATAAGTTTGTCAGTGAGAGTTTCTTTTTTCATTTGTTTGCTCCTTTTTTAAAAATCGTCTTCCCAAAAGAGGCTATTGAGGTCAGTTTGGAGGCTGCGGGCGAGATTGAGACAGAGTTCCAGGGTTGGATTGTACTTGTCATTTTCAATCATGTTGATAGTCTGTCTCGAGACACCGATATCTTTGGCGAGTTCGAGCTGGGAAATGCCCAGTTCCTTGCGGAATTCTTTCACACGATTCATAGGGGCTCCTTTCTGATATGTCGTATATATTTGACTATAGTATATTCTTTTGGAGATAGCGTGTCAAGTATATACGACATTTTTTTTGAGAATTTTTTTCGAAGAAACTTAGCCTTGTCTGACAAGTGCAAGCTGGTCAGATTTGTGGTAAAATAGATAAGATATGACAAAAGAATTTCATCATGTAACGGTCTTGCTTCATGAAACGATTGATATGCTTGACGTAAAACCTGACGGTATCTACGTTGATGCGACTTTGGGCGGAGCAGGCCATAGCGAATATTTATTAAGTAAATTGAGCGAAAAAGGGCATCTCTATGCCTTTGACCAGGACCAGAATGCCATTGACAATGCGCAAAAACGGTTGGCACCCTATATCGAAAAGGGGATGGTAACCTTTATCAAGGATAACTTCCGTCATTTGCAGGCACGTTTGCAGGAGGCTGGTGTCCAGGAAATTGATGGAATTTGTTATGACTTGGGAGTGTCCAGTCCTCAGCTGGATCAGCGTGAGCGTGGCTTTTCTTATAAAAAGGATGCGCCACTGGATATGCGGATGAATCAGGAAGCTCGTCTGACGGCCTATGAGGTGGTCAATCATTATGACTATCATGACTTGGTTCGGATCTTTTTCAAGTATGGTGAGGATAAGTTTTCTAAACAGATTGCTCGCAAGATTGAGCAAGCGCGTGAGGTGAAACCCATCGAGACAACGACGGAGTTAGCAGAGATTATCAAGTCGGCCAAGCCTGCCAAGGAGCTCAAGAAAAAAGGGCACCCTGCCAAGCAGATTTTCCAGGCTATCCGAATCGAAGTCAATGATGAGCTGGGTGCAGCAGATGAATCCATCCAGCAGGCCATGGACATGCTGGCTTTGGATGGTAGAATCTCGGTCATTACCTTCCATTCTCTGGAAGATCGCTTGACCAAGCAATTATTCAAAGAAGCTTCAACAGTGGAAGTTCCCAAAGGCTTGCCCTTCATTCCAGATGACCTTAAGCCTAAGATGGAATTGGTATCCCGCAAGCCAATCTTGCCAAGTGCCGAAGAGCTAGAAGCCAACAATCGTTCGCATTCAGCCAAGTTGCGCGTGGCTAGAAAAATTCACAAGTAAGAGGAAAAACATGGCAGAAAGAATCGAAAAAACAAGCCAGTTATTGCAAACGAAATTTAAAGGTTTTTCACGTGTGGAAAAGGCCTTCTATGTTTCGATTGCTGCAACAATGATTATCCTGGCAATTAGCGTTGTGTTTATGCAGACCAAGCTATTACAAGTTCAGAATGAATTGACCAAGGTCAATGCTCAAATCGAAGAAAAGAAAACCGAGCTAGATGATGCCAAGCAAGAGGTCAATGAATTGATTCGTTCAGAACGTTTGAAAGAGATTGCAAACTCTAAAGATTTGCAGCTGAATAACGAAAATATCCGAGCAGCGGAGTAAGAAATGAAACAGTGGAAAGAAAAAATCATCCGTTATGCCGTTCGTAACCGTAAATCTCCAGAAGAAAATCGCCGAAGAGTAGGGAAAAGCCTGAGTTTATTGGCTGTCATACTCTTCGCTGTCTTTTTGGTCAACTTTGCGGTCATCATCGGAACGGGTAAAAAATTTGGTAAGGACTTGGTTCAAGAAGCCAACAAGGTTCACCAAACAACCAAGACGATTCCTGCAAAACGGGGAACCATCTACGATCGTAATGGAACGCCTATTGCAGAGGATGCGACTTCGTATAATATCTATGCCGTTATTGATAAGACCTACAAGTCAGCAACAGGCAAAATTCTCTATGTAGAGGATTCTCAATTTAATAAGGTAGCTGAAATTTTCCATAAGTATCTGGATATGGAGGAGTCTTATGTCAAAGAACAGCTTTCTCAACCAGATCTAAAACAGGTATCCTTTGGGACCAAGGGAAATGGGATCACCTATGCCAATATGATGGCTATTAAAAATGACCTCAAAACTGCTGGTGTTGAGGGAGTTGACTTTACAACTAGCCCTAACCGCAGTTATCCCAATGGACAATTTGCTTCTTCCTTTATCGGTTTAGCGCAACTCCATGAAAATGAGGATGGCACCAAAAGGTTGATTGGGACATCTGGATTGGAGAGTTCTTTAAATAACATTCTGGCGGGTACAGATGGGATCATCACCTATGAGAAAGATCGTCTGGGAAATATTGTTCCGGGTACAGATCAAGCTTCTCAACAAACAGTAGATGGAAAAGATGTCTACACAACCCTTTCTAGTCCCTTGCAATCCTTTATGGAAACCCAGATGGATGCCTTCCAGGAAAAAGTAAAAGGCAAGTATATGACGGCTACCTTGGTTAGCGCTAAAACAGGGGAAATCCTGGCTACGACCCAACGGCCGACCTTCAATGCCGATACCAAGGATGGCATCACAAAAGACTTTGTCTGGCGTGATATCCTCTATCAAAGTAACTATGAGCCAGGGTCAACCATGAAGGTGATGATGTTGGCCTCAGCTATTGATAACAATACCTTCCCTGGTGGCGAATACTTTAACAGTAGCGAATTGAAAATAGCAGATGCGACCATTCGAGACTGGGACGTCAATGAAGGATTGACTAGTGGTGGCACCATGACCTTCTCTCAAGGATTTGCCCACTCAAGTAACATCGGGATGACCTTGCTTGAGCAAAAGATGGGGGATGCAACCTGGCTGGACTACCTTAACCGCTTTAAGTTTGGGGTGCCGACCCGTTTTGGTCTGGCGGATGAGTACACAGGTCAATTGCCTGCTGATAACATTGTCAATATCGCCATGAGTTCATTTGGACAAGGGATTTCTGTTACCCAGACCCAGATGCTTCGTGCCTTTACAGCCATTGCCAATGATGGGGTTATGTTGGAGCCGAAATTTATCAGTGCCCTCTATGACCCGAATGACCAGTCTGTCCGTAAGTCTCAAAAGGAAATTGTCGGAAATCCTGTGTCAAAAGCGGCAGCATCCTCTACTCGGGAGCACATGGTCATGGTCGGAACAGATCCTGTCTACGGTACCATGTACAACCACAGTACAGGAAAACCAAATGTCAATGTTCCAGGTCAGAATGTCGCCCTAAAATCAGGGACTGCTCAGATTGCCGATGAGAAGAATGGGGGTTACCTGACAGGTGAAACCAACTATATCTTCTCTGTTGTGTCGATGCATCCTGCAGAAAATCCTGACTTTATCCTCTATGTGACGGTGCAACAGCCAGAGCATTATTCGGGTGTTCAGCTTGGGGAGTTTGCCAACCCAATCCTTGAGCGAGCTTCTGCCACGAAAGAATCCCTCAATCTTCAGTCAACTGCTAAGAGCTTGGATCAGGTCAGCAAGACGACAAGTTATGCCATGCCAGCTACCAAGGACTTTACCCCAGGTGACCTCGCAGAAGAATTGCGTCGTAACCTTGTCCAACCAATCGTTATCGGAACAGGAACTAAGATCAAGGAACTCTCGGTTTCTGAAGGAGATAATTTGGAAGCCAATCAGCATATCTTGATCCTGTCAGATAAGGTCGAAGAAATGCCTGATATGTACGGCTGGACAGATGAAAATGTGCAAACATTTGCCAAATGGCTGAATATAGAAGTCGAGTGGGAAGGTAGTGGCAAAACGGTCAAGAAACAAAGTGTCCGTGCCAATACAGCCCTCAAAGACATTAAAAAAATGAAAATAACTTTAGGAGATTAAGATGATTAGTTCCATTAGTGCTGGAATTCTGACCTTTCTATTGACTTTGATAGGTATTCCAGCCTTTATCCGATTTTATCGAAAAGCACAGATTACGGGTCAGCAGATGCACGAGGATGTCAAACAACACCAAGCTAAAGCTGGGACTCCAACCATGGGAGGTCTTGTCTTCCTTATCGTTGCAGTAGTTGTGAGCTTTCTGGCTGCTCTCTTTACCCAACAATTGACCAACAATGTAGGCATGATTTTGTTTATCTTGGTTTTGTATGGTTTGGTAGGTTTTTTGGATGATTTCCTTAAGGTCTTTCGTAAGATCAACGAAGGCTTAAATCCCAAGCAAAAACTTGCTCTCCAGCTCCTTGGAGGAGTGATTTTCTACCTCTTTTATGAGCGCGGTGGCGATATGCTTTCAGTTTTTGGCTACCAAGTACATCTGGGTATTTTCTATATTTTCTTTGCCCTTTTCTGGCTAGTTGGCTTTTCAAATGCAGTGAATCTGACTGACGGGATCGACGGCTTAGCAAGTATTTCAGTGGTGATTAGCTTATCGGCCTACGGTGTGATTGCTTATATGCAAAATCAATTGGATATTCTTCTTGTGATTCTTGCCATGATTGGTGGTTTGCTAGGTTTCTTCGTCTTTAACCACAAACCTGCCAAGGTCTTCATGGGAGATGTAGGAAGTTTGGCTCTTGGTGGGATGCTAGCAGCTATTTCTATGGCGCTCCACCAAGAATGGACCCTTTTACTGATTGGGATTATCTATGTCTTTGAGACAAGCTCTGTTATGATGCAGGTTACCTACTTCAAAATTAGTGGTGGAAAGCGTATTTTCCGTATGACACCTGTGCATCACCATTTTGAGCTTGGAGGATTCTCAGGCAAGGGCAATCCTTGGAGTGAGTGGAAGGTTGACTTCTTCTTTTGGGGAGTTGGGCTTCTAGCAAGTCTCTTGACCTTAGTCTTTTTATACCTACTGTAAAAATAATTTCTGATTACAAAATAAAACAGGATGAAGGTGATCTTCATCCTGTTTTTGTGTGCTTAAAGGTTAGTTGGAGTCATCCTTTCTTCCTTTTAACATAAAAGTGGCTGTAAGGGCTAGGCTGAGGCCTGCTAAGAAGAGGAGTGGGTTGGATGCTTCTCCTGTTGCTGGCAGCTCTTCTTTAGGAGAATGATTTCCAGCTTTAGCAAGACTCGGACTAGCTGAAAGTTGTTCAGCCTCGTGTGCTGAGGTTTCTGCATCTGAAGTACTTGGTTTTTCCTCTGTGTTAGAGCTTGTTCCAGTTGCTTGATAGACGACAGCATAGGTACTGAAATGATTAGTGATGAATTCTACCTTTCCGTCTCGAACGGTGAAATCAAGGACTTGCAACTCCTTGGTTGGAGTGATGTAGTAGATGTTTTCTACGCTAGCTGAAACAGGCAAGCGAACTAAGACAGCGCCTTTTGGCTGTACGCTATGATCTGTTGGATTTTTAAGTTGTAGGTCGTAAGCGTCATAGGTCTTGCCAAAGAGTTCTTGAGCTAGGACACGTCGGCTAGAAACGTGAGAAATTCCTTCTAAGTCGCTGGCTCCACCGATGATTTCTACTCCAGTCTCCTTATCTTTTAAGACTTGAACTGGATAGTCAGGAAGGCTAAGGCTTGGAGCGGCCTGATCTCCGCTAGTTCCGATAGGTTTAGTGTATTCAGGTTTTTCAACAGTAGGAGTTTCCTCTTGACCTGCTGTTCCGATAGGTTTGGTGTATTCAGGTTTTTCAACAGTAGGTGCTTCCTCTTGACCTGCTGTTCCGATAGGTTCGGTGTATTCAGGCTTTTCTACAGTAGGAGACTCTTCTTGCCCCGCCGTTCCGATAGGTTCGGTGTATTCAGGCTTTTCTACAGTGGGTGGCACTTCTTGCCCTGCAGTCCCGATAGGTTTAGTGTATTCAGGAATTTCAACAGTAGGAGCTGGTTCCTCTCCCTTGCTTGTAGTTGGTTGCTTCTCATCAACTTTCTTTTCATCCTTTTTAGTAAAGACGGCTACGATAGGGCTGCTTGTGGTATTTCCTTGAATGGTATAAGCTTCAATGGCATTTCCAGCTTTGCGATTGGTTTCGTCAGGGATTGGGATTTGAACTTGATTGTCTTGGATTGATAGGATAGTCTGATCCCCACTGGTAACCAGATGCGTTTCATCCACCTTACGCAAAACTAGAGGATCTTTGACTCCTGGGAAGGTCACTGCGATGGCTTCCCAATCTCCAGCTGGTAGGCTTAAGGAAATGGTTTTGTCATTTTCCTTAAGAGGCGCAATGCTCGGGCTATCTATACCAACAGCAGGAGCTTTGATGATATCAAAGGAGTCTAGAGAGATTTTCTTGCGACCTTCTGGCGAATCTGGATCAACTTGTAATGTCAGGGTATGCGGACCGTCAGTGAGATTTGTAAATTCGCCAATAAAAGCTCTCTTTTCAGTTGCACCTGAAGTGTAGAAGTCTAGACTTGGCATTTCTTTGCCATCTAGTGTAACACGTGCTCGTCCAAGAGCGAGGCTCTTTAAGCCAAAGATACGAATACCCGTCCCTGTAAAGGAAATAGTTGCCTGAGCTTCTGAAGCTGCACTAGAGTCGCTGTTGTTAATATCAGCGTATTTTTCCGTACCTCCGTAGAGTTCAGGGTCAGACCAGTCCTTAAACTGGGCACCATACTGGATGCGCGAATCGCGATCATCTATTTTTTCAATCGTATTGCCTGTTCCTGCTAGGATCTTGAAGTAGTCTAATGAAATTTTCGAGCGCTCACTACCACGTCCTTTGTGCTCACGTTTAACACTAAGAGTCAATGTGTGAGGTCCGTCAGATAGTCCTGCGAAGCGACCAATGAGACTACCTTTTTCAGTTGCTCCAGCAGTATGGAAGTCAAGCTCCCCGACTTCTTTGCCATCAATTTTAGCAGTGGCAAGACCTAGTTCAGACGATTTCAGTCCATAGATTTCGATACCAACGCCAGTGAAAGGAATGGTAGCAGTGAGATCTTCGTCTGTGTAGTCTCCTTTTGAAAGGTCAGCAAATTTCTCTGTTCCTCCAAATAATTCTGAGTCTGCCCAGTTTCCAAAGGCAGCTCCGTACTGGATGCGGCTATCTCGGTCGTCCATCAACTCGCTATAGGTTTCGACAGTGGCCTGTTCAGATACTTGTGTGGAAACTTCGCCCAGCATAGCCTTGACAGTATAAGTATAGGCGAGTTGAGGATTTAGTGATCGGTCAATAAAGTGGGTTTGATTGGTTACAAATTCTCTGGTCGCAGAGGTTTGGCCAGTTTCGTCTTTCACTTGTCTTTGGATGACATAGTGGGTAGCGCCTTCTACTTGGTTGAAGGTAAGTTCGGCAGTGACTCCATTTTGTCGAACGGCTGTCAGACTGGTCACACGGCCAGGGAAATGTTCAAAGGTAATGACGTCACCTTTTTGCGTTGCAAGCTGGATACGATTATCTTTAAGGATCGTTGCCTTGACTGGTTTGCCATTGACCTTGATTTGGCTAGCTTCGATATTTGGATAATCTACAACCAGGTCTCCACCGACATTTGAAAGGAAGGACAAGCTTTGCAGGTTTTTATCTTTCCACTTCATGCTGACTTCAAAGTTACCACGGGCAACCAAGCCAGAAACTTGACCGTCTTTCCATGCATCTGGAAGGGCTGGCAATGGTGCAATATAGCCAGTGTGTGATTGGAGAAGCATTTCTGCCATCCCACTGGTCGCTCCAAAGTTTCCGTCGATTTGGAAAGGCGCGTGGGTATCCCAAAGGTTTTCTAGAGTTGAGTACTTGAGCTGTTCAGCGAGTAAGCGATGGGCACGGTTACCGTCCAGCAGACGAGCCCAGAGGTTGATTTTATTGGCCTTAGACCAACCAGTCCCCCCATCTCCACGGTGATTCAAGGTAGCACGCGCAGCCTCTAGGTATTCAGCCTGGTCCTTGCTAAAGAGCGTACCTGGGAAGAGACCAACTAGATGGGAAACGTGGCGGTGGTGATTTTCAATCCCTTCATTGGTGAATTGCGGACTGTCTTCTTCGTACCATTCTTTGATACGGCCCTCTTTATTGATGTGAAGTGGTTTAAGTTTGTCAAATTTAGCCTTGACCTCTGTGACTAAGTCTTTGTCGACATTCAGATGGTTGGCAACTTCCATGTAGTCGTGGAATAGCTGCCAGACTAGCGATTGGTCAAAGGTATTTCCGATGGTGATGGTACCGTGTTCTGGTGAGTAGGATGGAGAAGACACCCAACGGTCACTGGCCTGGTCATAGTGCAAGAAGGAGTTCCAGAACTTGGCAGTCTCTTTCAACATAGGATAGATCTTTTCTTTGAGATAGGTCTCATCCTTGGTGAATTTGTAGTAGTCATAGACATTCTGCATCATCCAAGCGTTGGCTGCTGGAGACCAACCCCAATAGTAATTCCAGCCTGGAGTAGTCCAGCCAAATGGTGTCGCCTGGGTGTGGACCAGCCAACCATTTTCTTGTCCGTCTTTGGATTCGATACCTGCGTATTCCTTGGCAGCGATACGGCCATAATAGCGCATGTCATCAATGTAATTGATCATTGGCTTGGCAGTTTCAGCAAGGTTGCTCATGTAAGCTGGCCAATAGTTCATTTGCAAATTGACATTGAGGTGGTAGTCAGCGTTCCAAGGTGGATTGTCTACAGCGTTCCAGACTCCTTGGAGGTTGGCAGGAAGAGCATCTGTCCGATCACGAGACGAACTGATGAGTAGATATCGGCCATATTGGAAGAAGAGTTCTTCCAATTTTTGCCCTTTTTCTGGGTTATAGCCTTGAAGGGCCTCTTTTGTCGTTTGAGTAGTCTTGGTTCCGCCTAGATTTAGTTTAACGCGGTTAAAGAGACTTTGATAGTCCTTGATATGGGCCTTTTTCAGTGTCTCGTAGTCTTTGGCCTTAGCTGCTTCGACAATCCCTTTAACTGTTTTTTCGAGGTCAATGTCTTTTCGATAGTTGGTTTTTGGATTCTGAGCAAAGTTAGTCTTGGCACTGAGATAGAGGGTCGCATAACTTGCGCCTGTAACGGTTAGAGTTTCGTCCTGAACAGTCACCTTTCCGTCCGTTTTAATTCCTAGATAGGATGCAAATTGAAGGCCGTTATCTTTGACAGTCCCCTTTAGAAGGATCCCATGTTCATCTGTAGTGACATGTCCGTTCTTATAGTTGGAATATTCCCAAGAGTAGTCACCATTAGCAAGCAAGTCCTCTGTCAAGCTGTTCCAAAGGGTAAAGTCAAGCGTCTTGTTTCCTTTTTTGGTCAAGTGGGTCACAGTGACATCATCAGGATAGCTGGAGAAGGTTTCGCGTTTGAAGGTCGTCCCATCTTGGGTGTAAGAAGTGGTCGTAGTAGCTTCTGTGATATCTAAACCACGGTGATAATCTGTTACTGTATCCAACCCCTTTTTCTGGTTATTGAAGACCATAAAAATATCACCAAAGGCTAGGTAACGACCATATTGGGCGTTGTTTGGTCCGACTAGATTTTGTTCAGCCAGTTGTTTGGCTTTTTGGCGGTCTCCATCTTCTAGAGCTTTACGAATCTCCGCCAAGACCTTGTAGCGATCCTTGTAGTTCCCTCCATTATAGTCGCTACTGTCGGGTTGGGGACCTCCTGACCAGAGAGTCTTTTCGTTGTACTGGATTCTCTCTTCCCCAATGAGACCGAAAACCTTGGCTCCCATATCTCCATTTCCGACAGGAAGGGCTTGTTTTTCCCATCCATCATAGGAGGGAGCTGTTGGCTGATCGTAGTTGAGTTGATAGTTTTCTTGCTTTGTCACTGGCTGCTCTGCTTTTTCAGGTTCCTTATTTTCTTTAGCTTCTACAATGGCATCAGAACTAGTTTGGCTATTTGTCGTCTGAGTTTCGTTAGCTGGTTTGCTTTCGGAAACTACTGGACTTTCTGCTAGAGACGGATTTGTAGTTTCAGTAGTTTCAGCTGCTTTAGGCTCACTATCAGGCTTAGTGATAGCTTCGACAGAGGTTGGTTCAGTTTGCTTAACCTCAACACTGTCTGCAGCTACAGTGTGGTTGACTAGAAAAACAGCTCCCAGCAAAACAGAAGCAGTCCCAACCGTTAGTTTACGGATGCTATAGCGACAGGATTTCTCCCAAAAGTGTTTTTTCATAAAACCCTCCTTTGTTTGTTAGAAACCGCTTACATTTCATGAAGCAGTTTCGTTTATTTTGTTTCTATTTATCTCCTTACCTCCCATTCTAATGGTCGTTTAGCATTTGTCAAGAGCTTTTTAGCAAGATACATATTTGCTGTTGTTTTTCCTTAAAAAAGTAGAAGAAAGAGAGGAAAGGGTGAAATTATTCGTAATTTCATAGTTCAATCTGATTGTAAGACTAGCTTAGAATTGGCTTACCCCCCTCTTGAAAGCGTAAAACAAACTAGTCAGGAAAGTCACTTTATGGTATAATATAGAAGACTCAAAAAGAAACAGGAGAAAAAGAATGGATTTACTTTTAGCAATTGTCTTGATTGTGCTAGCTTTTCTAGGGGGAGCTCTTGGAGGGATTTACTTGGCTCGTAAGCAAATCGAAAAAAAATATGCTGACAACCCACGTTTGAACGCTGACGCAGTTCGTGCTCTCTTGAGTGCAAATGGTCAAAAACCAAGCGAAGCCAAGGTACAACAAGTTTACCACCAAATCATCCGCCAACAAAAAGCAGCCCTTGCTAAGAACAAAAAGAAATAAATAGGAAAAGTCTGGGATGAAAGTTCCAGACTTCTCACTATGTTCAATAGTTCTCAAGGATAAGACTTTTTCCTTGCATTCTATTGATATTTGATTATGATTAAGAGAGAGGCAGTTGCCATTCTATCAAGCTGTCTATCCGTTCATTTAGGACGAGTAATTATGATGAACTATCAATCAGAAAAAAGACTAGAAAGAAGACTGTATGGATAATCGACCAATTGGTTTTTTGGATTCGGGTGTCGGGGGCTTAACCGTTGTTCGTGAGCTCATGCGCCAGCTTCCCCATGAAGAAATCGTCTATATTGGAGATTCGGCACGGGCGCCCTATGGTCCCCGTCCTGCTGAGCAAATTCGTGAATATACTTGGCAGTTGGTCAACTTTCTCTTGACCAAGGATGTCAAAATGATTGTCATAGCTTGTAACACTGCGACTGCGGTCGTTTGGGAAGAAATCAAGGCCCAACTAGACATTCCTGTCCTAGGTGTGATTTTGCCAGGAGCTTCGGCAGCTATCAAGTCCAGTCAAGGTGGGAAAATCGGGGTCATTGGAACACCCATGACGGTCCAATCAGACATCTACCGTCAGAAAATCCATGATCTGGATCCGGATTTACAGGTGGAGAGTTTGGCCTGTCCCAAGCTTGCTCCCTTGGTGGAGTCTGGTGCCCTGTCAACCAGTGTTACTAAGAAAGTGGTCTATGAAACTCTGCGTCCCTTGGTCGGCAAGGTGGATAGCCTGATTTTGGGTTGTACCCATTACCCACTCCTTCGCCCTATCATCCAAAATGTCATGGGACCAAAGGTTCAGCTCATCGATAGTGGGGCAGAGTGTGTACGGGATATCTCGGTTTTGCTTAACTATTTTGAAATCAACCGTAGCCGAGATGCGGGACCTCTTCAACATCGTTTTTACACAACAGCCAATAGCCAAAGTTTTGCCCAGATTGGAGCAGAATGGCTGGAAAAAGAGATTCATGTGGAGCATGTAACTTTATGACAAATAAAATTTATGAATACAAGGATGACCAGGACTGGTATGTCGGTGTATGGGATGTCTATGGAGACATCTATAGCCTTATCAAAGATCCTCTCGAGCTTGATTTTATGGATTTAGCGCGGATTTTTCGTGACGAGGAAAACGGCTTTCCGATTACGATAACGGTGATGCGCTGGTCTTCTAACTTTCGTCTGCTCTCCTTTATCGTTGAGATTTTAAATGCAGAAGCAGGCCGTAATCTAGAAGTCATCCAACGTCAGGGAGCTCTGCTCTTGGTTGAAGATGGAAAGCTTTTGCATGTTGAATTGCCTAAAGAAGGAGTCGATGTAGAAGCCTTCTTTGAAACTAGCAAGGTTAGAGAAACTCTGCTCATTGCGACTCGTAACGAGGGCAAGACCAAGGAATTCCGAGCTATCTTTGACAAGTTAGGCTACGATGTGGAAAATCTCAATGACTATCCAGATCTGCCTGAAGTAGCTGAAACAGGTATGACCTTTGAAGAAAATGCTCGACTTAAAGCAGAAACTATTTCCCAATTAACAGGAAAGATGGTTTTGGCAGATGACTCAGGTCTCAAAGTCGATGTCCTTGGCGGTTTGCCAGGAGTCTGGTCAGCGCGATTCGCTGGTGTAGGAGCAACTGATCGTGAAAACAATGCCAAACTCTTGCACGAATTGGCCATGGTCTTTGAATTCAAGGACCGCTCAGCTCAATTCCATACAACCCTAGTCGTAGCTAGTCCAAACAAGGAAAGCTTGGTTGTCGAAGCTGACTGGCCAGGTTATATCAACTTTGAACCCAAGGGGGAAAATGGCTTTGGCTATGACCCGCTTTTCCTTGTGGGAGAGACAGGTAAGTCAGCAGCTGAATTAACCCTTGAAGAAAAAAATAGCCAATCTCACCGCGCCTTAGCCGTTAAGAAACTTTTGGAGGTATTTCCATCATGGCAAAGCAAACCATCATTGTAATGAGTGACTCCCACGGAGATAGCTTGATTGTGGAAGAAATCCGTGACCGCTATCTGGGTAAAGTTGATGCCATTTTTCACGATGGTGACTCAGAACTCCGTCCAGACTCTCCGCTTTGGGAGGGCATCCATGTCGTCAAAGGAAATATGGACTTTTATGCTGGCTACCCAGAACGTTTGGTGACTCAACTTGGTCCCACCAAGATCATACAGACGCATGGACACTTGTTTGACATCAATTTCAATTTTCAAAAGTTGGACTACTGGGCTCAGGAAGAAGATGCCGATATCTGTCTCTATGGTCACTTGCATGTGCCAAATGCTTGGATGGAAGGAAAGACTCTTTTTCTAAATCCAGGCTCCATCAGCCAACCACGAGGAACTATTAGAGAATGCCTCTATGCCCGTGTGGAGATTGATGACAGCTATTTCAAAGTAGACTTTTTGACACGTGATCATGAGGTTTATCCGGGCTTGTCCAAGGAGTTTACTCGATGATTGCCAAGGAATTTGAAGCATTTTTATTGGAGCAGGAAGAGACTTTTCTTACCCCTGCTGAGAATCTAGCAGCCTTGATTGATACCCATAATGCTGATCATGCAATTTTGGTGCTGAGCCAAATTACCTATACCCGTATCCCTGTTGTGACCTTTGACAAACGCTTTGTCGGAACCATTGGTCTGAGAGACATTTTGGCTTATCAAATGGAGCAAGGTTTGACGGATGAGCAGATGGCAACGACAGACATCGTCAATATGACCAAGACGGATGTGGCAGTTGTCGCTCCAGACTATAACATCACAGAGGTCCTCCATAAACTGGTAGATGAACCTTTCTTACCAGTCGTAGATGGTGAAGGGATTTTTCAAGGAATCATCACGCGCAAGTCTATCCTCAAGGCTGTCAATGCTCTCTTACATGACTTTAGTAAGGAATATGAGATTCGATGCAAATGAGAGATAGGATTTCAGCCTTTTTAGAGGAAAAACAGGGCTTGTCTGCCAATTCCAAGCAGTCCTATAAGTATGATCTAGAGCAATTTTTAGACATTGTGGGTGAGCGGATCTCTGAAACTAGTCTCAAGATTTACCAAGGCCAGCTAGCCAATCTAAAAATCAGCGCCCAGAAGCGAAAACTTTCGGCCTGTAACCAATTTCTCTACTTTCTCTATCGAAAAGAAGAAGTGGACAGTTTTTATCGTTTGGAATTAGCCAAACAAGCTGAAAAGAAGACTGAAAAACCAGAGATTCTAGACCTAGACTCTTTTTGGCAGGAAAGTAATTATACAGAAGGACGCTTGCTGGCGCTTCTTATCTTGGAGCTAGGGCTCTTGCCTAGTGAGATTTTAGCCCTTAAGGTTGCAGATATCAATCTGGATTTTCAGGTGTTGCGAATCAGCAAGGCTTCCCAACAGAGAATTGTCACCATACCCACGATCTTGACTCCAGAGCTAGAACCCTTGATGGGGCAGACCTATCTCTTTGAAAGGGCAGGGAAAGCCTATTCTCGCCAATGGGCCTTTCGTCAGCTGGAGTCCTTTGTCAAGGAGAAAGGTTTCCCCACCTTATCAGCCCAAGCCTTGCGGGAACAGTTTATTCTAAGACAAATAGAAAACAAGGTTGATTTGTACGAAATTGCAAAAAAATTAGGATTAAAAACAGTCCTGACCTTAGAAAAATATAGATAATGGATATTAAATTAAAAGATTTTGAAGGGCCACTGGACCTGCTCTTGCACTTGGTTTCTAAGTACCAGATGGATATCTACGATGTGCCTATTACAGAAGTCATCGAACAGTACCTAGCCTATGTCTCAACCCTGCAGGCCATGCGTCTGGAAGTGACTGGTGAGTACATGGTCATGGCCAGTCAGCTCATGCTGATCAAGAGCCGCAAGCTCTTGCCAAAGGTAGCAGAAGTGACAGACTTAGAGGGTGACCTGGAGCAAGACCTTCTCTCCCAAATCGAAGAATACCGCAAGTTTAAACTCTTGGGTGAGCACTTGGAGGCTAAGCACCAAGATCGGGCTCAGTACTATTCCAAAGCGCCGACAGAGTTGATCTACGAAGATGCGGAGCTTGTGCATGATAGGACGACCATTGACCTCTTTTTGGCATTTTCAAATATCCTAGCCAAGAAAAAAGAGGAGTTCGCACAGAATCACACGACCATCTTGCGGGATGAGTATAAGATTGAGGACATGATGATCATCGTAAAAGAGTCCTTGTCAGGACGAGATCAGTTGCGTTTGCAGGATTTGTTCAAGGAAGCCCAGAATGTTCAAGAGGTTATTACCCTCTTTTTGGCAACCCTAGAGTTAATCAAAACCCAGGAACTGATCCTCGTGCAAGAGGAGAGTTTCGGAGATATCTATCTCATGGAAAAGAAGGAAGAAAGTCAAGAGGCACAAAGCTAGACTTGATAGAGAGGAAAGATGAGTACTTTAGCAGAAATAGAAGCGCTCTTGTTTGTAGCAGGTGAAGATGGGATTCGAGTCCGTCAGTTGGCTGAACTCCTATCGCTTCCCCCGACAGGCATCCAGCAGAGTTTAGAAAAATTAGCCCAAAAGTATGAAAAAGACCAAGAGTCTAGCTTGTCCCTGATTGAGACAGGGGGCGCTTACAGATTGGTGACCAAGCCTCAATTTGCAGCGATTTTGAAGGAATACTCCAAGGCGCCCATCAACCAGAGTTTATCTCGGGCGGCCCTTGAGACCTTGTCCATCATTGCCTACAAGCAACCGATTACCCGAATTGAGATTGATGCTATCCGTGGGGTTAACTCGAGTGGGGCCTTGGCGAAGTTGCAGGCCTTTGACTTGATACGAGAAGATGGGAAAAAAGAAGTTTTGGGTCGCCCTAATCTCTATGTGACTACGGATTATTTTCTAGATTACATGGGGATTAACCATTTAGAAGAATTACCAGTGATTGATGAGCTTGAGATTCAAGCCCAAGAAAGCCAATTATTTGGTGAAAGGATAGAAGAAGATGAGAATCAATAAGTATATTGCCCACGCAGGTGTGGCCAGTAGGAGAAAAGCAGAAGAGTTGATCAAGCAAGGTTTGGTGACAGTTAACGGTCAAGTGGTGCGTGAACTCGCAACGACCATCAAGTCTGGTGACAAGGTCGAAGTGGAAGGCCAGCCCATCTACAACGAAGAAAAGGTCTACTATTTGCTTAACAAACCACGCGGAGTGATTTCCAGTGTGACAGACGACAAGGGCCGCAAGACTGTTGTAGACCTCTTGCCCAATGTAAAAGAACGGATTTACCCAGTTGGACGTTTGGACTGGGATACATCAGGTGTCTTGATTTTGACCAATGATGGTGATTTTACGGATGAGATGATTCACCCCCGTAATGAGATTGATAAGGTCTATGTCGCGCGTGTTAAAGGTGTGGCCAACAAAGAAAATCTCCGTCCCTTGACCCGTGGACTTGAGATTGATGGCAAGAAAACTAAGCCAGCTGTATATGAAATTCTCAAAGTGGATCCAGTCAAAAATCGCTCAGTAGTGCAGTTGACTATCCATGAAGGACGCAACCATCAGGTTAAAAAGATGTTTGAAGCCGTCGGTCTTCAAGTGGATAAGTTGTCGCGGACACGTTTTGGACACCTAGACTTGACAGGTCTTCGTCCGGGAGAATCCCGTCGCCTTAATAAAAAAGAAATCAGCCAACTACACACTATGGCTGTAACCAAGAAATAATGAAACGCATCTTAATAGCGCCAGTACGCTTTTACCAACGTTTTATCTCCCCAGCCTTTCCCCCCTCTTGTCGCTTTGAGCCGACTTGTTCCAACTACATGATTCAGGCTATTGAAAAACATGGCTTCAAGGGTGTTCTGATGGGCTTGGCTCGGATTTTACGTTGCCACCCCTGGTCGAAAACAGGTAAGGACCCCGTCCCAGATCACTTTTCCCTCAGACGAAATCAAGAAAAAAAATAACCCAACATCACCTGATGTTGGGTTTTCTTGTTTATTTCAAAGCTTTTTGAGCGTCTTCAATCATGAGTTTAGTTGATTCAAGTCCGCCTCCGCTTAGATACCAGAGGTCTGGTGTTAGTTGGATGATTTTACCATTTTTAGCAGCAGGAGTTTCAGCGATGAGGGCATTTTCTAGGACGCCATCGTTGCTTGAGTTGTCCCCACCAATGGCAAGGGTACGGTTGATGACAAAGAGGATGTCAGGATTGATTTCTTTGACACTTTCAAAGCTGACTTCTTGTCCGTGGCGAGAGTCTTCAAATTTGGTGTCAGTTGGCTTGAATTTTAAGGTTTGATACAAGAAAGAGAAACGAGATTGGGCACCAAAGGCAGCCATTTTTCCTTCATTGAGGAGGATAGCAAGGGCTTTTTTGTCAGAACTTTCGTTTTTAGTAGCGACTTCTTGGATGCTCTTATCTAGGTTAGCCAATTCTTGCTTGGCTTTCTGAGTGCCTGTTTCACCAAAGGCGCTTGCAAGGGATTCGATGTTGGTCTTGGTAGAAGTCCAGTAGTCGTCCTTACTTGCTTGGAAGAGAACGGTTGGAGCAATTTCTTTGAACTTGTCTACGAATTTTTGGGTACGTGGAGAAGCGATAATCAAATCCGGCTCAAGAGCAGCAATGGCTTCTAGGTCTGGCTCAACCATGGAACCCACATTGTTGACATTTCCTGTAAGATCTTTTAGGTAAGTCGGAACAGTTTTTGTAGGCATTCCGACGATATTCTTTTCAAAACCTAAAGCGCGAATAGTATCCGCAGCACCGAGGTCAAAGGTCACAATCTTTTCAGGAACCTTTGAAAGTTTGACCTCATCTAGTGAACTTTTAATGGTTATCTCTGTTGGAGCAGAGCTACTTGTCTCTGTCTGGCTATTGCTTGAATTTGTATTTGTACTACATGCACCAAGTAAGAGCAAGAAGCTAGCCGCTAGGGCAGTGAGATAAAGTTTAAGGGATGTTTTCATGATTTCTCCTTTTTAAAATATAGTAACGATGTAGGGGGTCTCTTAAATAGGTTTGTTAGCTAAGAGACAGAGGGTTCTCTAACATGAGTTCAGAATAGCTAGCTATAGATACAGATCTTTTTGCCATTGATATCAGCCAGTGTGATGGGAATCTCATAAAGTTGACTGAGCAGGTCAGCCTGCATGATTTGAGCAGTCGTTCCCTTGCAAAAGACTTGACCGTCCTTAAAGGCAACAATTTCATCCGCATATTGGCTAGCCATGTTGATATCGTGGAGGACGATGATAATGGTTTTGCCAAGTTCCTCCACCAGTCGCCGAAGGATCTGCATCATGCTGACACTTTGCTTGATATCGAGATTGTTAAGCGGTTCGTCCAGCAAGATAAAGTCTGTATCCTGGGCTAGTACCATAGCGATAAAGACACGTTGGAGTTGTCCGCCAGACAGACTATCGATGTAGCGGTCTTTTAAGTTGGTCAGTTCCAGATAGTCAAGGGTTTCTCGAATTTTTTCCCAGTCTTCCGCCCTCAGTCGACCACGACTGTAGGGAAAACGTCCAAAGCTGACCAGTTCTTCTACAGTCAATTTGGCTTGGTAATTAATCTTCTGCTTTAGGATGGTGAGTTCTTTGGCCAGTTCTTGGGAATTCCAGCTTTCGATTTCCCGGCCTTTAATACTGAGAATCCCCTGATCTTTCTTGGTCAGTCTGCTCATGATGGAGAGAAGAGTTGATTTCCCGGCGCCGTTTGGACCAATGAAGGCTGTCAGTTTCTGAGGACTGACTTCAAGGGAAATGTCTTGCAAAATATCCTGTTTTTGAATGGATTTGTCAATGTTTTCCAGTTTCACTGACGTGCCCTCCTGTAAAGTAAGATAAAGAATAAGAGACCACCCACACTCTCGATGATCATGCTGATGCGAATTTCCAGCGCAAAGACTCGTTCGATGAGGGCTTGCCCCAAGGTCAAACTAATAAATCCAATCAGAATGGCTACGATAAAGAGCAACTTGTGCCGATAATCTTTGACAATCAGGTAAGTGAGATTGGCTAGCATAAAGCCGAAGAAGGCCATAGGTCCTACCAAGGCAGTCGCTGTTGAGGTCAAAAGCACGATGCCCCAGAGGAGTTCTCTCTGTTCTTTTTCAACATCGAGTCCCAGTATCTGAGCCGTTTCTCTTTGCAGGTGCAAGACATCCAGAACGACTGCTTTTCGAAAGAAAAAGATTGTCAAGGCAAGGATGATCAGAGAACCGATGGCTAGGATGGAAGTGTTGAGATGCTGAAAGGAGGCAAAGAGAGTGTTCTGCAGTTTATCGTATTCATTTGGATCCATCAGGACTTGGAGGAAGGTACTGATATTTCGAAAGAGACTTCCCAGGGCTAGGCAGATTAGCAGAATGAAAACCAGATCTTGCTTCATCAGCGTCTTCAAGTAGCCTTGTAAGGCGAGAAAGAAGAGGGATTGAAGCAGAAGCAAGATTAGAAATTCTAAGACAGGCGACTTTCCAAGCTGTAGAAATTTGCTTTCAAATATCAGTAGCAGGGTCTGTAGCAAGACATAGAAGGATTCGATTCCCAAAATACTTGGCGTCAGAAAGCGATTTTCCGTCAGGGTTTGAAAACTAATGGTCGAAATCCCTGTCGCGACGGCTACCAAGAGATAAACGATGATTTTTTGGGAACGTAGCTTCCAGGCAAAGGAAGATAGATGGGTGATGGGCCAAAAGTAGAGAAGACAAGCTCCAATGGCCAGAATAATGAGAAGGCAGAAGAGCTTGGTATGTTTGCTTTTAAACTGCATCTTTTTGTCCCCCTCTCCAGAGAAGTAGGATAAAGACGAGGCTACCGATGATTCCTAGTAGGAGACTGACAGACAGCTCATAGGGCCGAATCAAGACTCGAGAGAGGATGTCGCAGGCCAGAACCATATTGGCTCCGACCAGAGCGACCATGAGTTTAGTTTGGCTCAGATTATCTCCATAGCGCTTGCGGACAAGATTGGGAACGATGACTCCGAGAAAAGGCAAGGCACCCACGGTAATCATGGTGACACTTGTCGTTAGCGCCACCAGAAAAAGGGCCAGTTTTTCAAGTAGAGAGTAAGAAATCCCCAAACTTTCACTGGTTTCCTTGCCCAGATTCATGATGGTGAAGGTTTGGGAGAATTTCCAAACGGCTATCAGGATAATGAGGCCTAAGAAGAGCCACTCATACTGATGGGTCTGAATCATGGAGAAGGAGCCCTGGGTCCAAGCAGTCATACTCTGAACCAGATTGAAACGATAGGCGATAACTTCTGTGACAGAACCGATAATCCCACTATAGATGATCCCGATCAAGGGCAACATCCACCTTTCCTTTACAGAAAAAATAGTCATAAAGGCCAGGAAAAAGAGGGTAAATAAAATGGATGAGCCAAAAGCAAAGAGCATCTTTTGGGTCAGACTCGCAGACGGAAAGACAAAGAGGCTTAACACCATTCCCAGTTTAGCGGCTTCTGTGGTTCCGACTGTACTTGGAGCAGCGAATTGATTTTGAGTAATGGTCTGCATGAGGAGTCCTGCCATGCTCATACTGGAGGCTGCAAGGAGAATACTGATGGTTCTTGGAAGACGCGACTCTTGAAAGAGAAGCCAGGTCTGTTGGTCAAAAGCAAAGAATTTTTCCCAAGAAAAATCACTGGTTCCAATGGTAATGGAGAGAAAGACCAGGAGTAGAAGTAAGCCTGTTAAAATATGAGAGAGTTTCATGCCCCGTCCTTTCATGTAGATTTGGTATAAAAATACCCTTGGAGATAATGTAACACGATTTTTTTAATCTGTCAATAAATTTTCTGACAATTTAATGTAAAAAGAAAGAAAAATTTCTGAAATTACATCTGCCCCTCTCTTTTATTGGAAAACTGAGTAAAAACCAATCCACCTTCCCACTATCCTTCTCCTATAAAAAGTGGTAAAATGGAGGACAGAAAGAAGGAACTGATATGACAACATTATTTTCAAAAATCAAAGAAGTAACAGAGCTTGCTGCAATCTCAGGTCATGAAGCGCCTGTCCGGACTTATCTTCGTGAAAAGTTGACACCACACGTGGATGAAGTGGTGACAGATGGCTTAGGTGGTATTTTCGGTATCAAGCATTCAGAAGCTGCGGATGCACCACGCGTCTTAGTCGCTTCTCACATGGACGAAGTTGGTTTTATGGTCAGCGAGATTAAGCCAGATGGAACCTTCCGTGTGGTTGAAATCGGTGGCTGGAACCCTATGGTGGTCAGCAGTCAACGCTTTAAACTCTTTACTCGTGACGGTCGTGAAATTCCCGTGATCTCAGGTTCTGTTCCTCCACATTTGACACGTGGAACAGGTGGGCCAACCATGCCAGCTATTTCAGATATCATTTTTGATGGTGGTTTTGCGGACAAGGCTGAGGCAGAAAGCTTTGGTATCCGTCCAGGTGACACCATTGTCCCTGATAGCTCTGCTATCTTGACAGCCAATGAAAAAAATATCATCTCAAAAGCTTGGGACAACCGCTACGGTGTTCTCATGGTAAGCGAGCTAGCAGAAGCCTTGTCAGGTCAAAAACTCGGAAATGAACTCTACCTTGGCTCGAACGTCCAAGAAGAAGTTGGTCTTCGTGGCGCTCATACTTCTACAACTAAGTTTGATCCAGAAGTTTTCCTAGCTGTTGACTGTTCACCTGCTGGTGATGTTTATGGTGGTCAAGGCAAAATTGGGGACGGAACTTTGATTCGCTTCTACGATCCAGGTCACTTGCTCCTCCCAGGTATGAAGGATTTCCTTTTGACAACGGCTGAAGAAGCAGGTATCAAGTACCAATACTACTGTGGAAAAGGTGGAACAGACGCTGGAGCAGCTCATCTGAAAAATGGTGGTGTCCCATCAACAACCATCGGTGTCTGCGCTCGTTATATCCACTCTCACCAAACTCTCTACGCGATGGATGACTTCCTAGAAGCTCAAGCTTTCTTGCAAGCCTTGGTGAAAAAATTGGATCGTTCAACGGTTGATTTGATTAAACATTATTAAGCATAAGGGAGGTGGTCGGGATGGCAGAACCAAACCTAGAAAGCCTTATAAGAGATCTCTACAACCATGCTCGTCAGGGCTTGAGTGAAGATTTAGTTGCTGCTCTCCTAGAGACTGCTAAAAAACTACCCACTACAAATGAGCAATTACTAGCAGTCCGACTTTCAGGACTGGTCACCCGTGAATTGCTCATCAATCCCAAACACCCAGCACCTGAGTTGATCAACTTGGCGCGCTTTATCAAAAGAGAAGAAGCCAAGTATAGGGGCACTGCAGTTTCTGCTATCATGTTTGGAGAACTCTTTAAAATGCTTTGATTCCATTGTGAATCAAAGTATTTTTTATATGTTTCAAAAGAAATTCTTAATTAGGAGACGAAAAAAGCCATCCCATTCAGGATAGCTTTTAGGTTATTAGATTTGTTCAGCAATGACCTTTTCGGCTAGGTTCATAGCATGGTCAGACACACGAGTGTAGTGGGAAATGATGTCGATAAAGTTGACTCCAGCTTGTGTAGAACACTCACCCTTGTTAAGGCGTTTGATGTGGGTCTTTCTGAGAACGCGTTCCATATTGTTGATTTCTTTATGACGTTCAATCAGACTCTGAGCTTTTTCAATATCATTGTTTTCCACACTATCAAGGGCATCCTTGATAAATGCAGTTGTTGCTTGATAAATCTCAGCTAATTCCTCTAAAGCAGCATCAGAAAATTGAACATTCTTACGTTGAAGGTAGTCTGTTAGGTTGAGCAAGCCTTCTGCGTGGTCCCCAATTCGTTCCAAATCACGAGATGAATCCAGAATGTTGGTCAAGACTTCGCTTTCCTTTTGGCTCAAGGATTCGCTTGAGAGTCGAATGAGGTAACGAGTGAGTTTTTCATCGATGGTGTTGATAGCTTCCTCTGTCTTGTGCCCTTT
Source organism: Streptococcus sp. GMD3S (assembly GCF_000298695.2). Lineage (GTDB taxonomy): Bacteria > Bacillota > Bacilli > Lactobacillales > Streptococcaceae > Streptococcus. The sequence goes on from NZ_AJRC02000004.1 coordinate 131,791, forward strand.
TTCAGCTACCTTTGCATCCAAACCGATGATATAGGTATAAGAAAGGTCAAAAGCTTTGGCTGCATAGTTCCCCAAGTGCAAGAGTTCTTTTTTGGCATTTCCTAGGGCAATAGAAGGAGATTGCTGGATAAGTTGTTCGTCGAGATAAAGAGGCTCGTACTTGACAACCTCGTCTTCACCAGGGATGAGCTTGGTTACAAAGTAGGCCAAGGCTCCGATGAATGGAAATTGTACAATGGTGTTACTTACGTTAAAGGCACCGTGCGAGAAGGCGATGGTCATCTCAGGTGAGAGGTGAAGGAGTGCCTGGAAGTACTCGATCATAGCAGTAAAGGGGCCTAATAAGATTAAGCAAAGAATAGTCCCTAAAACGTTAAAGGTAACGTGGGTTGCCGCAACGCGCTTTGCAGAGACATTGGCTCCAGCTGCCGCAATGATAACTGTTAGGGTTGTCCCGATATTATCTCCGAAAAGAACTGGTAGTGAACCTTTAAGGTCAAGGAACCCACCTGCATAGAGACCTTGCAAAATCCCGATAGTTGCAGAAGATGCCTGGATGAGGACGGTAATCACTGCACCAGCTACCACTCCTAAAATAGGATTTTGTCCCAAGGTTACCATATATTCCTTGAATTGTGGTAAATCTTTAAGTGGACTCATCCCGGCACTGATGAGGTTGAGAGCGTAGAAGATTCCCCCTACACCAAACAGGATGCGCCCGATATTGTTTGCTGTTCTGTTTTTTGTGAAGAAGAGGAACATGGTTCCAAGGAAAATCAAGGGTAAAGCATACTCGCCTAGTTTGAAACCGATGATAAAGGAAGTAACAGTGGTTCCGATGTTGGCTCCCATGATAATTCCGATAGCCTGTCTAAGAGTGAGAAGACTAGCGCTGACCAGTCCGACCGTGATAACTGTAACCCCCGTACTTGACTGAATCAGGGCAGTCACGACGATTCCGACTAGAACGCCTAAAAAGGGATTGCTAGTGTACTTGTCAATGTAAAAACGAAGGCGATCTCCAGCAGCTTGTTGCAAACCGTCTCCCATGGTCTTGATACTGTATAAAAATAGTCCTAGACCTCCTAAAAAGTGAAATAAAATTTCCTGCCAATTAATGGACATTTCTTTTTCCTCCGAAAAATAATAACGGAATTTCTCCTATTCTATTTTAAAGGATAAAAGTAAATCTCACAAGTGTTTAGCTGAAATTTTCATAAGAAACAAGAACTTTCTTTTAAAATGAGAGATAGATTCCCTTTAAGATAGATGATTTATAGGATTGTGTCCAAATTTTACTGATTATTATCCTAGTTATAGTTTTTATGTTAAATAGATTGACATCGCTTTCATATAGGATAAAATGAAGATGATTCTGTTCTGGTAGTGTGCACTGAGAACAGTTACTTTTTATCAAAAAGTAAAGCGCTTACTTTATATTTTATTAGGAGGATAAGATGAAAAATCTATTTTTTGAAAAACGTTGCCGTTACAGTATTCGTAAGCTGTCAATCGGGGCTTGTTCCTTGATGATTGGTTCAGCTCTATTTGTGAGTCCAGCTCTTGCCGAACAAGTCGCAGTCCCTGAAACAGCTGCAAATACGAGCGCTAAAGCGACAAGTACTAGTGAGACAACTAATCCAGATACTGCAGCTCTCGAAAAACAATTAGAGGAAACTGAAAACAAAGTAGCTGAGCAACCAATTTCAGAAAACACTCCAGCAATAACGGATCTGGTTAATGAAAAAGAAGAAGCGAAGCCAGCTCTGACAGATAAAACTGAAAAACCTGCTCAACCAACTGAAAAAGAAGAAGTCAAACCAGCGGAAGCTCCTCAAGTGACTGAGAAGAAAGCCGACAAACCGACTCTAGCAGACGTTCCTAAAAATGAAGAAAAGAGTCTCCGACCAAAAGAAATCAAATTTGATACTTGGGAGGATTTGTTGAAATGGGAACCGGGTGCGCGTGAGGATGATCCCATTAACCGTTCATCAGTTGAACTCGCCAAGCGCCATAGAGGCCAGTTGGTTAATGAAAAAGCAAGCAGAAGAGCCAAGGTTCAAGCTCTAGCAAATACCAACTCAAAAGCTAAAGACCACGCTTCTGTCGGTGGTGAGGAATTCAAGGCCTACGCTTTTGATTACTGGCAATACTTGGATTCAATGGTCTTCTGGGAAGGTCTAGTTCCAACTCCAGATGTCATTGATGCCGGTCACCGCAACGGAGTTCCCGTTTATGGAACACTCTTTTTCAACTGGTCAAATAGCATTGCCGACCAAGAGAAATTTGCAGCTGCCTTGAAACAAGATGCAGATGGCACCTTCCCTATCGCACGGAAACTTGTCGATCTTGCTAAGTACTATGGATTTGATGGATATTTCATTAATCAGGAAACAACGGGGGAATTGGTAGCACCTCTTGGTGAAAAAATGCGCCAATTCATGCTCTATACAAAAGAATATGCAGCTAAGGTCAACCACCCAATCAAGTATGCTTGGTACGATGCCATGACCTACAAATATGGTCGTTACCACGAAGATGGTCTAGGTGATTACAACTACCAGTTCATGCAAAAAGAAGGAGACAAAGTCCCTGCAGATCAATTTTTTGCCAATTTCAACTGGAACAAGGAAAAGAATGACCACTCCGTAGAGATGGCAAAATGGCTAGAACGTAGCCAGTATGATGTCTTTGCAGGCTTGGAATTGCAACAAGGTGGCTCTTATAAGACCAAAGTCAAATGGGATGCCCTCTTAGATGAAAAAGGCAAGTTGCGTTTGTCACTTGGACTTTTTGCACCAGATACGATTACCAGTCTAGGAAAAACAGGCGAAGACTACCACAAGAACGAAGATATCTTCTTCACAGGCTACCAAGGAGATCCAACGGCTCAAAAACCAGCTGACAAAGAGTGGTATGGGATTGCCAATTTAGTTGCTGACCGCACACCAGCAGTTGGCCGAACCTTCACGACCTCTTTTAATACAGGCCATGGTAGAAAGTGGTTTGTAGACGGTAAAGTTTCTAAGGATTCTGAGTGGAACTACCGTTCGGTTTCAGGTGTCTTGCCAACATGGCGCTGGTGGCAGACTTCAACGGGGGAAAAACTTCGTGCAGAATATGACTTTACAGATGCCTATAATGGAGGTAACTCCCTTAAATTCTCAGGTGATGTAGCTGGTAAGACGGACCAGGATGTGAATTTGTATTCTACCAAACTAGAAGTAACTGAAAACACCAAACTTCGGGTTGCCCACAAGGGAGGAAAAGGCTCTAAAGTTTATATGGCCTTCTCTACGACTCCAGACTACAAATTTGAGGATGCAGCTGCATGGAAAGAACTGACTCTCTCTGATGACTGGAAGAATGAAGAATTTGACCTTAGCTCACTAGCTGGAAAAACCATCTATGCAGTCAAACTCTTCTTCGAGCATGAAGGTTCTGTAAAAGATTACCAGTTCAACCTAGGACAATTAACTATCTCGGACAATCACCAAGCGCCACAAGCACCTACAGGTCTCTCAGTAGTGAAACAATCTCTTAAGAATGCTCAAGAAGCTGAAGCAGTTGTTCAATTTACGGGTAACCAAGATGCAGATTTCTATGAAGTCTATGAAAAAGACGGTGACAACTGGCGTTTGTTGACGGGTTCATCTGCTTCAACCATCTACTTGCCAAAAGTTAGCCGTTCTGCTAATGCGACTGGTACGACTCAGGAATTGAAAGTCGTTGCAGTTGGTAAAAATGGACTCCGTTCTGAGGCTGCAACTGCGTCATTCAACTGGGGCATGACTGTTCAGGATACAACTCTCCCAAGACCTTTGGCTGAAAATATTGTTCCAGGGGCAACGGTTATTGGTAGCACTTTCCCGAATACTGAAGGCGGGGAAGGCATCGAAGGCATGTTGAATGGTACGATTACAAGTCTGTCAGACAAGTGGTCTTCAGCTCAGTTGAGCGGTAGTGTGGATATTCGTTTGACCAAGTCACGTACCGTTGTTAGATGGGTCATGGATCATGCGGGAGCTGGTGGTGAGTCTGTCAACGATGGTTTGATGAACACCAAGGACTTTGATCTTTACTACAAGGATACAGATGGTGAGTGGAAACTAGCTAAGGAAGTCCGTGGCAACAAAGCACACGTGACAGATATCACTCTTGACAAACCAATCACTGCCCAAGACTGGCGCCTAAAAGTTATCACTTCAGATAATGGGACACCTTGGAAGGCCATTCGTATCTACAACTGGAAGATGTACGAAACCTTGGACACAGAAAGTCAAAATATTCCAATGGCTAAGGTAGCTGCCCGTTCACTTGGAAACCACCAAGTTCAACTTGGTTTCTCTGATGTTCCAGCGGGTGCAACTATCACCGTTTACGACAAGGCAGATTCACAAACACCAATTGCAACCTTGAAGTCTGAAACTGGTGGCGACCTGGCAACAGCACCATTGGGCTTTGACAAGCAACCAACTCTCCTCTACTATCGTACCCAACTACCTGGCAAAGAAATCAGTAACACCTTGGCTGTAGCGATTCCGCAGGATGAGAGAAAAATTGCTGCAGTTAGCCTTGAAAAAGGACCTAAGAAGATAGTTTACAAAGAGGGAGAAAAACTTGACCTCAGAGGCGGAACCCTCCGTGTTCAGTACGAAGGGGGACAAGCCGATGAGCTGATTAACCTTACTCACTCAGGTGTGACTGTTTCTGGATACGACGCTCATCAAAAAGGGGAACAAAAGCTCACAGTCAGCTACCTTGGACTTTCGGTTACTGGTGACTTAAAAGTACAAGTGACTGGTCAAGATGAAGGGAAGCCGAAAGAAGTAGCAGGCTTGTACATTACTCAGAAACCGAAAACAGACTATCTAGTAGGAGATCAACTGGATCTTGCAGAAGGTCGCTTCGGCGTTCTCTATGATGATGAGACAGAAGAAAGCCATGCCTTTACAGATCAAGGTGTTGAAATTACAGGCTACGATGCTCAAAAGACTGGACGACAAACCTTGACCTTGCATTACAAGGGACACACAGCTGAGTTCGATGTCTTGGTTTCTCCAAAAGCAGCTGTCAACGACGAGTACCTCAAACAAGAAATTACTGCTGCCCAAGGCCGTCAGTCAACCCTTGCCTACACCTTCTCAAGCGAGGACAAACAAGCAGCACTAGTAGAGAAGCTCAATGTAGCGAAAGCTGTAGCAGAAAACCATGATGCCAGTCAAGAAGAAGTCAATAAAGCCTTGAATGAATTGAAACAAGCTGGAGCGGACTTGGATGGAAATCAACGTTATCAGACAGCTAGAGAAGAATTGGAAGGTTTGCTCGAATCTGTCCGTGAAAAAGATCCTAAAGCTGAGTTGATTGAACAAGCAGAAACTTTATTAGCTTCAGAGATGCCAACTCCACAAGCTTTTTCAGAAATGAAAGAAAAGCTGAATAAGAAACTAGCTCCTGCAGAAGAAAGCCATCATGTTGGTAGCATGGATCCAAATGAAGTGGCCCCGACGGTTGAGGCCCTCCCTGAACTAGTTATTGAAACTGAAACAACAGCCTATGAACGTCAGGAGCGACCAAACTCCGAATTTCTCAAAGGACAACGCCGTGTTGTGCAAGCTGGAGTTGAAGGTCAAGTTCGCCACTTTGTAGCAGTAGATACCCAAGGTAGACGCACTCTTCGTTCGACTGAGGTAGTCAAGGAAGCAATCCCAGAAATCACCGAAGTTGGAACAAAAGTTCTATCAAGCAACCAACCAGCTGAAGGTGTGAAAGATTTAGTTCTAGAAACTCCGAAACTGGAAGTTGAAGAGGGAACAGTTTCCTTCGAACGTCAAGAACGACCAAATGCAGCCCTTCTCAAAGGCCAACGTCAGCTAGTACAAGTAGGAGTTGAAGGCCATGTTCGTCGCTTTGTAGAAGTTGATGCTCAGGGCAAACGCACCCTTCATTCTACTGAGGTTCTCAAGGAAGCTCTTCCAGAAATTGTTGAAGTAGGAACGAAAGAGCTGCCAAATACGGGAGCGACAAGAGATGCTAGTCTAGTAGCGCTGGGACTTCTCGGAGTAATGAGTGGCTACGGCTTGCTCTCTAAAAAGAGGAGAGAAGACTAATCAGATTTACGAATCTTGGATTTTCTCATAAAAATAAAAAAACAAGGTTTGACTGTAGATTAGTTAGACCTTGTTTTTAGTTTTGAAATTGAAGAGTAAATTTGAAGCTAGATTTTTGTTATTCAATTCCTTGGATAAATTTTTGGAAACGATAGGTGTCGAAATAAATATTGGATGCAACTAATTTATCAAATTCATCGAATTTCAGAAATTCTGCGACATCCAGTTCAAGTTCTTTTCCTTGAGGAGAATGTAGACGGTAGCGATTTAAAGCTGAGACTGCTCGACCATCAACAAGTAATTGCTTCACTTCAAGATGCTGGCTTAAAGCATAGAATTGGCCTGCGCCTTGCAAATAAACATCACGTCCTTGTCGAATTTCTATACTATCGCACATGCCATAATCAAAGTTTTCAGCTACGAAATCTTCCCAGCCTCCCTCATTTACTGCCGTAAAATAGCTTTCTGCAAGTGTTTTTGTATCCATTTGGAACCTCCTGTAAAATAATTGGGCTATGATGAATATCACGAAATATTTTGCCCACTTAAGAGTATACAAAAGGAAATATGACTACAGGTTGTCATATTGCTGAAGATTTTTTTTGAGAGTACTGACCAGTAGATTTTGTAAGTGACTTGGGGATACGACCTTTACTTGATAACCAAAACTTAATAGTAAATCAAAAAATGAAGGAGTTAAAGCTCTAAATGCCTGAACTTTTATTATTTCGTCCTCGACTCTGATTTCTTCTTCCGTGAAGTGATCGTAGATTTTTGGAAGTGCAAATCTTGTAAAAACTAGTTCGATTTCTTCTCTTTGCCCCTCCACTTTATGTTTTGGGGGATTTAAAAAAAGCTCTAACATTTCTTGAGATAAACGTGGATAATCGAATGATTTATCTTTTATCTCCACTGGTTCTAGTTCTCGAATTCGAGTTAATTTAAAAATACGAAAATCTAATTTTTCTAAGCAGTAACCGATAACATACCAAGCATTCAGTTTATAGATCAATCTGTATGGGATAATTGTTCGCTGACTTTTCTCTTGTTTTTTCGAATAGTAAGAAAAAGAAATCATCTGTTTAGATTGTATCGCTTCCTCAATGTCTAGTAAATAATTTGTATTAAGAGTCCAGGAACTGAGATCAAAGTAAAAAGGACTGTTTGCTCTTGTAATTTCTTGAGAAGACAGCTTGTGTTCGATACTGTCAAGACTTGAATGGCCAACGATTTTACTAACATTTTGGCTCATATTAATGATAAACTGTCTCTCCTCCTCAGTGAAAAAGTTTCTGTCTATCTTATAGTCGCTCGGTATATAGAAACCTCCCTTATCTCCACGTTCCGAATAGATTGGGATCCCCGCTAAACTGAGTGTATCCATGTCCCTATATACAGTTCGAGTAGATATTTCAAATCTCTCTGCAATCTCTTTAGCTGTTATTCTCTTCTTATTTAAAAGAGACAGTAAAATATAGATTAGTCTTTCTAATTTCATGGTAGCAATTCCCCTTCTTTTAATCTCAAATAGCACAAACTAAAGAAACTATTTTAGTTATATTGTATAATAAGAAACCTAGCAATTCAAAAAGAAGGACTGTAGAGTTTAGAATATTAAGGATTAAAATGTTAGAAAAAGAATGGTATAGAAGTAATTAGGTAGATCAATCAAGAAATTTACCTAAATTATTCCAACCGAATTATGTGAAAATTGCCATTTCCCGTACGGTAATCCTAGATTTTTAGGTTAGTAGATAGAAGAATGAACAAGAAAAGTTTAGGGTTTTTCTATCTCTTTTGCTGATTTTGTGATATAATTAACACGTATAAAAAAAGAAGGAGTCATATCTAATGGCAAAATTGACTGTTAAAGACGTTGACTTGAAAGGGAAAAAAGTTCTCGTTCGTGTTGACTTCAACGTACCTGTTAAAGATGGCGTGATTACCAATGACAACCGTATCACTGCAGCTCTTCCAACTATCAAGTACATCCTTGAACAAGGTGGACGTGCAATCCTCTTCTCTCACCTTGGACGTGTAAAAGAAGAAGCAGACAAAGAAGGTAAATCACTTGCTCCTGTAGCTGCTGACTTGGCTACTAAATTGGGACAAGAAGTTAAATTTATCCCAGGTGTTACACGTGGTGCTGAATTGGAAGCCGCTGTTAACGCTCTTGAAGATGGACAAGTTCTCTTGGTTGAAAACACTCGTTTCGAAGATGTTGACGGCAAGAAAGAATCTAAAAACGATCCTGAACTTGGTAAATACTGGGCATCACTTGGAGATGGTATCTTCGTAAACGATGCATTCGGTACAGCTCACCGTGCACACGCATCTAACGTTGGTATCTCAGCAAACGTTGAAAAAGCAGTTGCTGGTTTCCTTCTTGAAAACGAGATTGCCTACATCCAAGAAGCAGTTGAAGCTCCAGAACGTCCATTCGTGGCTATCCTTGGTGGTTCAAAAGTTTCAGACAAGATCGGTGTTATCGAAAACTTGCTTGAAAAAGCTGATAAAGTCCTTATCGGTGGTGGGATGACTTACACATTCTACAAAGCACAAGGTATCGAAATCGGTAACTCACTTGTTGAAGAAGACAAATTGGATGTCGCTAAAGCTCTTCTTGAAAAAGCAAACGGCAAATTGATCTTGCCAGTTGACTCAAAAGAAGCAAACGCATTTGCTGACTACACTGAAGTGAAAGATACTGAAGGTGAAGCAGTTGACCCAGGTTTCCTTGGTCTTGACATCGGTCCAAAATCTATCGCTAAATTTGACGAAGCTTTGACTGGTGCCAAAACAGTTGTTTGGAACGGACCAATGGGTGTATTTGAAAACCCAGACTTCCAAGCTGGTACAATCGGTGTAATGGACGCTATCGTGAAACAACCAGGCGTGAAATCAATCATCGGTGGTGGTGACTCAGCTGCTGCAGCCATCAACCTTGGCCGTGCAGACAAGTTCTCATGGATCTCTACTGGTGGTGGAGCATCAATGGAACTCCTTGAAGGTAAAGTATTGCCAGGACTTGCAGCTTTGACTGAAAAATAAATAGTTTAACTAAAGGAAGATGGTGTGACCATCTTCTTTTTAATTTAATTTATAAATAGGTGGAATTTTTCTATAAATAAAAAAAGAGTAAATATTTGCATCCTGCCTTGTAAAGTGCTAGTATAAAAAGTAACGACTAAATTTAGATAAGGAAAAGGATTATAATGAAAAATAAAAAAGAAGTCTATGGATTTCGTAAAAGCAAAGTTGCGAAAACGTTGTGTGGTGCTGTTTTAGGAACTGCTTTGATTGCTTTTGCAGACAAAGCAGTATTTGCTGATGAAGTTACAGAGACAACTAGTACAAGTACAGTTGAGGTAGCTACTACAGGGAACCCAGCCACAAATCTACCTGAAGCTCAGGGTGAAATGAGCCAAGTTGCCAAAGCAAGCCAAGCTAAGGCTGGTTCTAAAGACTCAGCTTTGCCAGTAGAAGTATCATCAGCTGATTTGGATAAAGCAGTTGCTGATGCAAAATCTGCAGGAGTTAAGGTAGTTCAAGATGAAACAAAAGACAAAGGAACAGCCACAACTGCTACAGAGAATGCTCAAAAACAAGATGAGATTAAAAGCGACTATGCTAAACAGGCTGAAGAAGTAAAGAAAACAACTGAAGCGTATAAAAAAGATGTTTCAGCTCATCAGGCTGAAACAGATAAAATCAATGCTGAAAACAAAGCAGCGGATGACAAGTATCAAAAAGATCTAAAAAGTCATCAAGAAGAAGTTGAAAAAATCAACACTGCCAATGCAACAGCTAAAGCAGAATATGAGGCTAAGCTAGCACAATATCAAAAAGATTTAGCAACTGTCAAAAAAGCAAATGAAGATAGTCAACAGGATTATCAAAATAAACTTTCAGCTTACCAGACAGAATTAGCTCGAGTACAAAAAGCTAATGCTGAAGCTAAAGAGGCTTATGATAAAGCAGTAAAAGAAAACACTGCGAAAAACGAAGCGCTTAAAGCTGAAAATGAAGCGATTAAGCAACGTAATGAAACTGCCAAAGCGAATTATGAAGCCGCGATGAAGCAGTATGAAGCAGATCTTGCAGCTATTAAGAAAGCTAAAGAGGATAATGATGCTGATTATCAAGCTAAATTAGCAGCTTATCAAACAGAATTGGCACGTGTTCAAAAGGCTAATTCTGATGCTAAAGCTGCTTATGAGAAGGCTGTTGAAGAAAACACAGCTAAAAACAATGCTATCCAAGCTGAAAATGAAGCGATTAAGCAACGAAATGAAACAGCCAAGGCAACTTATGAGGCTAAAATAGCACAATACGAAAAAGACTTGGCAGCAGTCAAACAAGCGAATGCAGCTAACGAAACAGACTATCAAACTAAGTTAGCGGCTTATCAGACAGAACTAGCTCGCGTTCAAAAGGCAAATGCTGATGCTAAAGCAGCTTATGAGAAGGCTGTTGAAGACAACAAGGTAAAAAATGCAGCGCTTCAAGCTGAAAATGAAGCGATTAAACAACGTAATGAAACTGCAAAAGCAACTTATGAAGCGGCGATGAAGCAGTATGAAGCTGATCTTGCCAAATATAAGAAAGAGTTGGCTGAGTATCCGGCTAAGTTGCAGGCTTATAAAGATGAGCAGGCTAAAATTAAGGCAGCTATGGCTTTAGCAGAATCAAAGAAGAATGAAGATGGAAACTTGAGTCGCCCAAGTGCTCAAAGTTTGATTTTCAAATCGGAGCCTAATGCTGAACTTTCATTGACTACAACTGGTGAATTTGTTAGCTATACTGGCATGGAAGCAGCTGTGAAGAATACTGCAGAATTTGCCAATAAACTCTTCCAGTTGGATAACTTTAAAGTAACAGACATTCAAAATGCTAACTACCAGACAAACAAACAGGAAAGCTTTGGTACAGTCGGTAAGTATTCTGAGTACAATTCAAATGTAACAAGTGGTAAGGGACCAACTGAATGGTCTTCAGTCCTGCTGAAACGAGGTCAGTCTGCAACAGCAACTTATACGAATCTTCAGGGGACTTACTATCAAGGGAAAAAAGTTTCTAAAATCGTCTATACTTATACTCTTGATCCTAGTTCCAAGTTCCGCAATGATAAGGCTTGGTTGGGAATTTTTAAAGACCCAACGATGGGGGTTTTCGCTTCGGCTTATACTGGTAATACAGAAGATGCTACCTCTCTCTTCGTTAAGACTGAGTTTCAATTCTATGATGAAGATGGTCAAATTATTAATTTTGACAAGGCCTTGATGTCTGTAGCGTCTCTTAACCGCGAAGCAAACTCAATCGAGATGGCTAAAGATTATACTGGGAATTTCATCAAAATTTCGGGTTCTTCAGTTGGTGAAAAGAACGGCCAAATTTATGCGACAGAATCTGAAAACTTCAAAAAAGGAGTTGGTGGTTCCCGCTTCACCATGTATAAGAATAGTCAACCAGATTCTGGTTGGGATAATGCAGATGCACCAAACTCTTGGTATGGTGCGGGAGCAGTGGAAATCTCAGGTCCTTCAAATAGTATGACTATCGGAACAATTTCGTCTTCAGAAGTGTTGGGACAGCCTGCAGCGAATGATCCACGTAGAGCAGAGAAATTATCTCCCAAAAAGCCAAATATTTGGTTTGCGATTAACGGAAATGTTCGAGCAACTAATTTGCCAACCATCACATTAGAAAAACCAACTCCGCCAGTAGAACCAACTGCACCACAAGCTCCTACTTATGAAGTAGAGAAACCACTGGAACCAGCTCCAGTAGTACCAAACTACGAAAATGAGCCAACTCCACCGGTAAAAACTCCAGATCAACCGGAGCCATCAAAACCAGAAGAGCCAACATATGAGACAGAGAAACCATTGGAACCAGCTCCAGTAGCAC